>NZ_PPRF01000069.1 GCF_002902145.1 Staphylococcus rostri
CGTGATAATATAGTTATAAAGTTCGAATTATTCAAAGGAGGCTTTTTTGTCATGAGTGCAAAAATTTTAGATGGGAAACAAATTGCGAAAGACTATCGTCAAGGTTTACAAGATGAAGTTGAAGCATTAAAAGAAAAAGGATTCACACCTAATTTATCCGTTATTTTAGTAGGTAATGACGGTGCGAGCCAAAGTTATGTGCGTTCTAAGAAAAAAGCAGCAGAGAAGATTGGCATGATTTCAGAAGTCATCCACTTAGATGAATCAACATCAGAAGCAGATGTATTAAAAGAGTTAGATCGATTAAACAATGATGAAAGTGTCAGTGGTATTCTTGTTCAAGTACCACTACCAAAACAAGTCGATGAGCAAAAAGTATTAGATGCCATTGATCCGGCTAAAGATGTGGACGGTTTCCACCCTATCAATATCGGACGTCTCTATTTAGACGAAGCCAAACTCATCCCTTGTACACCACTTGGCGTTATGGAGTTATTAAAACACGCAGAGATTGATTTAGAAGGTAAAAATGCTGTTGTGATTGGTCGTAGTCACATCGTCGGTCAACCAGTTGCCAAACTTCTAACACAACAAAATGCAACAGTTACGGTATTACATTCACGCAGTCAAAACATTCACGAACACTTAAAAAATGCAGATGTTATTGTCAGCGCTGTCGGACGTCCTGGCATGGTGACGAAAGATGATGTCAAAGAAGGTGCTGTTGTAATTGATGTCGGGAACACACCTGATGAAAATGGCAAACTTAAAGGTGATGTCGATTACGAAGCGGTTAAAGAAATTGCCGGCGCGATTACACCGGTACCTGGTGGTGTCGGTCCAATGACCATCACAATGGTGCTTAACAACACATTAATCGCAGAAAAAATGCGTCGTGGTTTAGAATAATTTATATGAAAGCGTACAGTCGATTGAGATTGTACGCTTTTTAAGTATATATATTTAATCTTTTGGTGTTACGCACACTATTTATGCATCAGTTTCTTTATAAAAAGATAAGAGGCAGAATGGCTAATCATGCCATCCCACCACAAAAGATGTAGAACCACGAAAAAAAAGGCACATACGCCGCGCGTATGTGCCTTTTCCTTTTTGTTGGTACCAATCTTATAGATGGTGACCGTGTGCACCTTGCATAACCCAGTATGAACCGATAACTGTAACAAGTGTGATAATAATGGCGAAAGTAACTTTTGCAAGTTGTAATCGACCATCTTTACCTTCAGTTAAGTGCATGAACATAAGGAGTTGTAAGAATGCTTGGATAAATGCAAAACCGAAAATAATCGTAATTTTAGCATTTAATGTTAACGATGTGTAAAGAGTCACGAAAACTGCAAGTAACGTTAATATAATTGAGGCGATAAAGCCCATTGTATGTTTTACTAAAGTACTCATCCGCTATACACCATCCCTATCATATATACGGCAGTGAAGATGAAGACCCATACAACATCTAAGAAGTGCCAGTATAAACTTGAAATAAATAATTTCGGTGCATTGTATTTATTCAATCCACGTTTTACTACTTGGATTAATAAACCAGTGATCCATACGATACCTAAAGATACGTGAAGACCGTGAGTTCCAAGTAGGATGAAGAAACTAGACCAGTATGATCCGATAGTAGGGTTCGCACCTTCATGTGCATAGTGCGCGAACTCGAAAATTTCGAATCCAACAAACCCAATACCTAATAATACTGTAATCGCCATCCAGATCAAAAGTAAATTTTTCTTTTCTTGACGCATGTAGTAAATCGCAATACCACAAGTATAAGAACTTGCTAAAAGTAAGAATGTCATGATTAATACAAGCGGAAGTTCGAACAATTCAGTTGTCATCATGCCGCCGTAACTACCACCATGTTGCAAGATTAAAAGTGTTGCGAAAAGCGTACCGAAAAGGGCAAATTCAGCTGTAAGGAAGATCCAGAAACCTAGCTTGTTTAAATTTCCTTCATGCGTACGTGAATCAATTGTAGTGACTGCATTATTACTCATGACTCATAGCCTCCCTTTCTTCCTGACGTGCTTTTCTTAAGCGTGCTTCAGTTTCAGCAACTTCGCTAGCAGGAATGTGGTAACCATGATCTTCTTGGAAACTTCTCCAAATCATTAATCCACAAATACCTACCAATGAAAGAATCGCTGGAAGGATTGTTTCAAATACTAAGAAGAATCCTCCAATGAAGAAGAATACACCCATCCAGAAACCGATATGTGTGTTATTCGGCATATGGATGTCACTGTAATTATGGTTATCTAGATAATGTCTACCATGTTGTTTCATTTCAACAAATGTATCAATATCATCCCAATCAGGTGTAATCGCAAAGTTATATTTTGGTGGGATTGCAGATGCCGTAGACCATTCTAAGCCACGACCTAAACCGCCCCAGTTATCACCAGTTGCTTCACGTGGTGCTTTGATGTGACTGTACACAATGTTTCCTACGAAGATTAGGAATGCAACTGACATCATACCTGCACCGATTGTAGAGATAAGGTTCAATAAGAACCAACCTTCTTCAGGTGCATAAGTGTATAAACGACGTGGCATACCATCAAGACCTAAGATGAATTGTGGTAAGAATGTCACATTGAAACCAACCATGAAGATCCAGAAGAACCATTTGTTAGGTTTTTCAAATAGTTTGTATCCCATTGCTTTTGGATACCAGAAAATCATGGCAGCGAAACAAGCGAATACAACACCCGCTACGATTGTGTAGTGGAAGTGTGCTACTAAGAAATATGAGTTATGGTATTGGAAGTCAGCAGACGCCATTGATAACATAACCCCAGTTACCCCACCGATTACGAAGTTCGGAATGAACGCAAGTGAGAATAACATTGGTGATTCAAATGTAATACGACCTTTGTGAAGTGTGAATAACCAGTTAAAGATTTTCACACCTGTTGGTACAGAGATTAACGCTGTACTAATTGAGAAGAATGAGTTAACTAATGCACCATTACCCATTGTGAAGAAATGGTGAACCCATACTAAGAAACTTAAGAATGCGATACCGCCAGTCGCCCATACCATGCTTTGATGACCGAATAGACGTTTACGCGCAAATGTTGGAATAACCTCTGAGTAGATACCGAATGCTGGAAGAACAAGAATGTAAACCTCAGGGTGCCCCCATACCCAGAAGAAGTTTGCCCAAAGCATTGGCATACCACCGTTTGCTACTGTAAAGAATGCAGTGTCGAAAATTCTATCAGTAGTCATTAATGCAAGTGCCACAGTAAGTGGTGGGAATGCTAATAAGATAATTAACATTGTAATAAATGTTGTCACAACGAACATTGGCATTTGCATGAATTTCATACTTGGCGTTTTTAAACGCATGATTGTAACAAAGAAGTTGATACCAGTCATAAGTGTACCAAGACCTGCAATTTGAATTGCGATAAGGTAATAGTTAACACCTGGACCAGGACTAAATTCACCAGCTAATGGTGCATAGTTTGTCCAACCTGCAGCAGGTGATCCACCGATAATAAATGAAAGGTTGAATAATAACATACCTGCTACGAATAACCAGAAACTAATGTTGTTTAGTACTGGGAATGCAACGTCACGTGCACCGATTTGTAATGGGATAATGATGTTCATTAAACCAATTACAAGTGGCATCGCCATGAAGATGATCATGATTACACCGTGAGTTGTAAAGATTTCGTTATAGTGATTTGAGTCTAAGAATGGGTTGTCCGGTACTGTTAATTGGATACGTAATAGGATTGCATCGATACCACCACGTACAAACATTAACACGGCACAGATTAGGTACATTAAACCAATCTTCTTGTGGTCGACTGACATGAACCATTCCTTGTATAAATATCCCCAAAGCTTGAAGTACGTAAGCGCTGCAATGACACCAATTACTAAGAACGGTGCACCGATTTGCGCCATGGTAATCATCCAGTTACCACGTACTAGAAGCTCATCCCATGGAAAGTTCAACATTAATGTCCACCTCCACTTTTATGATCTTTGTGTGCCTCAGCATTTTTGGCACCTTTGTGCATTGATTCCATTTCGTTCATTGTATGTTCCTCTTCCTTCTTGAACTCATTAGTATATGGTTCATCATTTTTCAGGATCGCAGGTTTCATACCATGACGAGGGTAGTTCTCATTTGTAACCGTCACTTGACGTGCTGGTTTGTTAGGTTCGCTTAGAACGCCTTCAGTTTGATCATGTGTGAAGTTCAAGTCCTTCTGAACAAAGTTGAAACGTTTGTATGCATGGAAAATGTATTCCGGATCAGCAGCCGGGTCTACGAATGCCATGTGCGTACCACTGAATGTTAACGCTTCGTTTTTCGTGATAGGTAAAAGTTGTTTGTCGAAAGTATCTTGATCAAGCACTTTCTCTGATTGCGCTTTTTTCACCCATTCATCGTATTTTTGTTGACTTACAGCATTAACTTGGAAAGTATGACGTGAGAACCCTTCACCGTTGAAGTTAGAGTTACGGCCACGATATGTGCCTTCCTTATCAGCTTGTAAAGTCCACTCCATTGTCATCGCAGTCATCGCGTATTTTTGACCGTGAAGTTGAGGAATCCAGAAACTTGTCATTGCGTCCATCGCTTGAAGCTTGAACGTAATTGGACGGTTTGTTGGGATTGTTAAATGGTTTACCGTTTCGATTTTCTCTTCCGGATAAGCGAAGAACCATTTATAACCACCGCTCACTGCATAGATCACAATCGGATCATCTTCAGCTTTAGGTGGCTCCTCAAAATGATAGAGTGATTTAACAGTTGGAATCATTAATGCAACTAAAATAAGTACAGGAATGATAAACCAAACCGTTTCAAGAAGTACGTTGTGGTGCATTTTACCTGATTCTGTTGTTTTCGTGTAACGGTATTTCCATGTGAAAACAGCAAAAAGGATCGATACAACCGCAACAATGCCAACCATGAAGATAATTGAGTAGATAATCAAAAATCTCAATTCACTTGCCATTGGCCCTTTTGGGTTTAATACTTCCATGTTAGAGCAACCTGCAAGTAAAAACAGACTTCCAAACGCTAGAAGCAAAGACTTTAATTTTGACACTTTTTTTAACCTCCTAATACTACAAATGTAGGGCTTATATCAATTTTAAAATAATATGTAATATTTACAAGAGGGTTTTTGTTATTTTACTAAATAAAAATTATGGATGATGTTGTCACTCTAGGCGTGGCAAGGGCTGAGTGGGCCTCAAAAAATATGTGTACATTTTGTGAAATGGGTCAAATTGATGAATATAATGCAAAATCGGTGGAACACTAACATTACCAACAGTTGGAAACGCTTTCTAATTTACGCTAATTGAAAATGTTTATCACTAAATCGAGGGGATTTGATTTAAAGATGTAGGGAATTTACTTATAGTGTGTAAGCGCGTTGATTTGTAAAATGATAATTAGTTATAAGACATAATATTATAATAAGAAAAAGACCGACCAATGTAAGCAGTTACAATGACGTTCCTGTTACTTGTCAGCCTTTTGAACTTGCGTTATTTCGGTGCATCAACCACTTTGATGACACGTGAAGATGTTTCAATGGCGCCATCTGAGTCAGCGACTTGATATTCGAGTTGATATGTACCTTTTTTAGACGTATCAAAATGACCATTGACCTTTATTTTGTCAGTCAGATCGCCGTCTTCTTTGTCGTATGCAGTAACACCAGCTAATGGGTTATACGTTTTACCCACTTCTACAATTGTATCTTCTATCCCTTTGATAGATGGTACTGAATTGGATGTTGCTTCCACACTGAGATTTGGCGTAACTAAAGTTGCTGAAACACCAATAGCTGATAACGATTGAAGTAATTTGTTCATAGTGTGTGGTCCTCCATTCTGAATGTACTGTCACAACCTATTATACATTTTTTTGAACAAGATGGAATCCTACTATGGACTTAAAAGTTTAAATTTTTGTAAACGCTTGTTATCTCACATACTATCCTAGACGTACGTTTTATTTCCGTTATGTGATGGTTTAGTGAATAATATATAGTAAATACTTTAAGGAGTGATTGTCGTGTTAACACAAGAAGAAAAAGGGATTATTTTAGAAACTGTTCCTGTATTAAAAGAAAAAGGAACAGAAATCACATCACGTTTCTACAATAGAATGTTTACTCAACACCCTGAATTACGTAATATGTTTAACCAAACAAACCAAAAGAAAGGTTTTCAATCAACAGCATTAGCGCAATCAGTATTAGCTGCTGCAATGAATATTGAAGACTTTACGCCTATCGTACCAATCGTTAAAGAAGTTGGTTACAAACACTGTGCCTTAGATGTACGTGAAGAGCACTACCCTATCGTTGGTGAAAACTTATTAGCTGCAATTCAAGACGTTGTTGGTGTTGACGAAAACCACCCAATTATCAAGACTTGGGCGAAAGCATACGGTGTGATTGCTGATGCCTTTATCTCAATTGAAAAAGACATCTACGCTGGTATGGCTTGGCAAGGTTTCAAACCTTTCAAAATTGATAAAATTGAAGAAGTTACACATAACATTAAAGCGTTCACTATCGTTTCTGAAGACCAAGACTTAAGTCAATTCGTTCCAGGTCAATATATTACAGTTGATGTTGAAAGCGAAAAATTACCTTACCGTGCAAAACGTCACTACTCAATCGTTGATGGTGGTAAAGACTTCATTACATTCGGTGTTCGTCGCGAAGTAAGTGAAGGTCATGAAGGTGAAGTTTCAACAATCTTACACGATGAATTCAAAGAAGGCGACATGATTAACTTATCTGCACCAGTTGGTGGCTTCCAAGTACACAATATTGAAAAACCTCAATTATTCTTAGGTTCAGGTGTCGGCGTAACACCATTAGTATCAATGTACCGTCACGCAGCACAAGCTGGTTCAAACGTTAAATTCATCAATGTTGCTGCTTCAGAAAAAGACGTTGCTTTCAAAGCAGAACTTGATAAGATCACTGAAGATGCCAAAGACGCGACATTACACACACATTTACGTGACCAAGAAGGTTACTTAAAAGCAGAAGAACTTAAAGGTTACTTAGCAGATGACACAGAAGTTTACATCTGTGGTGGTACACCTTTCTTACAATCAATGATTCAAGAATTAGCTCAATTAGGTGTTGACGAAAACCGTATCCACTTCGAAACATTCGTACCACGCCTTAGCGTTGCAATCTAATCTAATTCATTTTAAAGGCTGCCTTAATTGAATGGCAGTCTTTTTTTCATATATATGGTTAACCAGACCTCTTTAAACATCTTAAAGATATTAACGATACATCTGAAACAATGAGCCCCTTTTTACATCAAACATAAAGAAAAGGCAGAACAGCGCAATGCCATTCTACCTCACATATGTTAATTATTGATCTGTACCCATCACTTTGCCAGTTTTGGCATCAATAATAAGTTCTTTATCATTATTTTGATCTACTAACTCTACTTCATAAACAAGTTTGCCATTGTCGTGATTTAATTTCCATTGTTTTAAATCACCTTTCATTTCTTTCTGTGCTGTTTTAATCGCATCTTTATAAGAAACGATATTGTCTAAATCAATGACTTTTTCTTTTTGCGTGTCGTTTTCCATTTCTTGTTCAGAAGCTAACACTTTGTTATCTTTGTCAGACACTTTAACTTCCGCTTCATTGTCACCATTTACAAGGTCCACTTTGTAAATCCATTGACCATTGTCTTCTTTATATTCAAGTGACTTAACTTGACCATCGAACTCTTTCTGTGCTGTTTCAATAGCCTTTTCAGGTTCTGTTTGAACATCTTTCAAGTCAAATGTCATCTCTTTCATTTGTGTTGACTGCTGATCATTTGAGTTGTTTTGATCATCTTTGTCCATGTCATCGTTTTTATCCATGTTGTCGTTGTTGTCATTTGATGTTTGAGATGTTTGTTGGTTATCCGTTTGTTTGTCATTCTGATCATCGTTGTCGTTACCACATGCTGCTAATACGATACCTGCTGATAATAATAAAGCTAAAATTTTAAATTTCATGTTGTTGCCTCCATTTTTTCTCTGTATTTACAGTAGTCTATACCCCCTTTTCAAGATAAAACACCCAATTTTTGAAATATCGGTCGCAAGTATGAGCCTAAGTGAACAAACTTTATTTTATAGATGTCCCTTTTCTACATAAATCAGTAATTACTTCATAACCCTAGAAATAACGTGACTCATATCCCTCATGAAAAATTGTTAGATAATATGTAATATTGGTTGTAAATCATTGAAAGTCTTCTATAAAATGCATTACAATAAACTATGATTTGTAAATAAACACTATTTTAGGAGCAATGTCCGATGAATCGAGGATTTAAGTACTTATTATTTCTTTTAGCATTAATGCTCGTAATTGTTCCTACAATTTTTGGCTTTATGTTATTACAGTCATCAAAAAACGCTTTTGACGACTCCTTTTCTGAATCTGATTCACACGAGTCGAAGTTACGAACGTCAAGCGTTGATGCATCATCAGACCCTGTATCTGTTTTGTTTTTAGGGATTGATGATAGTAGCTCTAGACGCGAAAATGGACAAAGTACAGAACAATCTCGTACTGACGCGATGATATTGTCTACATTCAACCCAGATACTCAACAAATAAGATTATTAAGCATTCCTAGAGATACGCTTAGTTATATACCTGAAGTTGGCTATTACGATAAAATAACACACGCGCATGCTTATGGTGGTCCAGAAGCAACAATGGATAGCGTTGAATCATCATTAAACATTCCTGTCGACTACTATATACGTATTAATATGGAAGCATTTGTCAAAACCGTTGATGAGTTGGGCGGCATTGAATACGATGTCCCTTATGATTTAGACGAACCGAATACCACCGATCAAGGTCGTATTAAGCTCAAAAAAGGAAAACAGTTATTAAATGGGGATCAAGCTTTAGCGATTACGCGAACAAGAAAGCAAGATTCTGATTTAAAACGTGGTGAACGTCAAATGGAAGTCTTAAAGATTTTATTCCAAAAGGCTCAAGATACGAAGTCACTGCGCAAACTGGATGACATAATTGAAATTGTAGGTAAAAATTCCAAGCATAACTTATCATATGATGAAATTCGTTCTCTCGCTGCTACGTATCTAACAGGCGAAGCAACGATTAAATCACAGCAATTACAAGGTGAGAATGAATTATTAAACGGTATCTACTATATTAATCCAGATGAAGATGAACTCATCCGTACAAGTAACTTGTTAAGAAAAGATTTAGGTTTGCCAACATTACAAGACGATGACTTTTTAATTCATCGCGTTATTACACAATATGGCGGTATCCCACCTTTAGCTGAAATTGATGCGTCATTGCTAGATGAAGCATTTCGTCCGTCTGAATATGAAGAAGATACAGATGATAACCTACAACAATTCCCTGACAATTATTCAGAGGAACAAGATCCATATGCGAACCCTGATGCGGTTGACGAATATCCATATGACAGAAGCACATATTATTAATGATTATGATAGGAGGTCTATGCATGTCACGCCATACACATGAAAAAATTAGTCAAATTAATGGCATGTTTAACATGTTAGAGCAACAAATTATTCACAGTAAAGATCATGCACATTTTCGTAATGACTTTTTCTTTGTCAATCATGCACATCGCGAAAATTATGAAGCCCTGCTACTCTATTACAGTGACAGTGAAACAAACCCAATTATTGATGGGGCGTGTTATATTGTTGCATTACCTGAAATTTTCGATGCGATTGATGTGTTCAATGCCCCACTACCATTTTCATGGGTCTATAACGATGATGGTTTAACGCCTGAAATGACGAATTTGAGTGTGCCAATACAATATTTAGTGGCGGCAGCTCTTGAAGTAACAGACGTTCATATTTTCAAACCATCTGGGTATACAATGGGCTTGAATAACTGGAACTCCGTGCAGATGCGCATTTTCTGGCAATATACAGCACTTGTCAGACGCAACGCACAATAACAAATAAAATAACTTTTAAGCGAGATAGCCATCCTTCTATGCATTAGTTGTGATTTCTATCTCGCTTTTTACTTTTTTCAGTATAAATATTGCAACACACTTGTAACTTCTATAATATAGACACAATACATATTAAAGGATGTGTGAGTATGTTTAAAGAAGTGACAACAGAACAAGAATATCAAGATGTCTTAGCAATTAGAGAAGCTGTTTTTATCGATGAACAAGGCGTTACACGTGAGGAAGAATTTGATGAATACGAATCGTCGGCACATTATTTTATTGGCTATGATGAAGACGGCAAACCGATGGCGACCGCACGTTATCGCGGTGTTGGTTCAACAGCAAAAGTTGAACGTGTTGCGGTTATGAAAGCGTATCGCGGTAGAGGTATTGGGAAACAACTCATTGTAGCACTTGAACAAATTGCAATGGAACACGGCTATCAACACTTTAAGTTGGGTGCGCAAACACATGCCATTCCTTTTTATGAGTCTTTAGGTTACAAAGCGTATGGTGATATTTTTATGGATGCAGGTATCCCCCACCGTTATATGGAGAAATATATTACAACGAATCAAGAAAAATAACCGACAGTTTTTTTACAGCGATATATCAAAAAGCAATGTTTTTAAGCACAATCGTCACAACATTGTAAATTGTAAGTACCGACAATATTAAAGTTAAATTACAATCTAATTAAAAAGGCCTATTTATGAGTTCAAAGTCATATAATAATGGTAATCATCTTAATTAAAGATTTACAATTTTAAAAGGAGAAATGAAATGGTTAAAAAATTTGGGTATAAGACACCATCTATGATTGCATTAACAATCGCAGGAACAGCTATGACCGCACACCATGTTGATGCAGCAGAAAACACAACTGCACAAGAGACACCAGTTAACGTATTAAATGATCAAGTTGCCAAACAACAAGGGGAAGTTGCGAAACAACAAACGACAGATAACACGACACCAATCGCTGGTACACAAACGTATCAAGATCCTTCAAAAGTGAATGTTGATACAACAAAAGTCAATGCAACAGCGACAACTGATGCAACTGCTGAAGAAACAGCTAACGATACAGCAACTGAAGCAACAACTGCATTAACACCGGAAGAAGCACCAATTAACGAAGAAGATATTCAACTACATTCTGAAGCTGAAGTTGACCAAGCTGAGCTACAACCTGAATACGTTGAAACACCTGCTAGCACACCAGAAACTGCTACAACTGTACAACCTACAGAAGCAACGACATATGCAACTGAAGAACCTGCTCCAGCAACTACAACTGAAGTAACAACACCATCAACAGAAACAGCTAACGTTGCACTTTACAATAATACTGTAGAAACTGAAGAAGATGTAAATCCAAATGGTCCAACACCCCCTCGAGTTGGCGGTAAAGGCGGTCCTGCTACTGGAACAGCATTTCGCTCTATGCCTGTTGAACGCAAAATGGTACCACCGACATATAAGCCAAAAGTAAACTCATCTATTAACACGTATATCCGTAACAAAAATTATACGGTGCCTAGATATGAAGAAGATTATTCAAGCTTTATTCCACGTTATGGCTACCGTGGTGGCGTAGGTAAGCCAGAAGGTATCGTCATCCATGACACTGCCAATGATTCTTCAACAATTAACGGTGAAATTGCCTACATGAAACGTAACTACAATAGTGCGTTTGTTCATGGCTTTATCGATGGTAATCGCATTGTTGAAACACAACCAACAGATTACCTTGCATGGGGTGCTGGATACCAAGCAAACCAACGCTTTATCCATATGGAGTTAGTACACGTTCATGACTACGATTCATTCGCACGCCAAATGAACAACATGGCAGACTATGTTGCAACAAACTTACAGTACTACGGTTTGCAACCTGACAGTGCTGAATATGATGGTAGAGGTACAGTATGGACTCACCTTGCTGTTTCTAGACATTTGGGTGGTACAGACCACGTTGACCCACACGGTTATTTAAATGCGCACGGTTATAGCTATGCTGAATTGTATGACCTTATTCAAGAGAAATATCAAGCGAAAATGGGTATTACAACACCTGCTGTAACGAAACCAGCTGCACCTAAACCGGTGACACCTACAAAACCAGCAACACCGTCAAAACCTTCAACAACTGTTGTAAACAATAACTTAACAGTTGCAAAAGATTTAGGTTACGGTCGTATTAATACGAAAAACAACGGCCTTTATACAACGGTTTATGATCAACATGGTAAAGCAACAAATCATACAAACCAAACATTAAAAGTAACAAAAACAGCGAACTTAAATGGTAACCAATTCTACTTAATGACGGATGCGAAGACTAATGCATTACTTGGTTGGGTTAAAAAAGGCGATGTTCAGTATCAACACGCACAAGCTGAACAATCATTACGCAAACAATACACAGTTAAACCTGGTACAGTTGTTTACAATGTGCCTTGGGGTACGCAATCTCAAGTGAGAGGTACAACTTCTAAGACTGTAAATCAAGCCTTCACTTCTCAAAAACAACAAAAAATTGGTAGCACACAATGGCTATACGGTACAGTGAATAAAATGACTGGTTGGATTAGCGCAAACAATATCGTTGTCGCACCAAAACCAGCACCTAAGCCAGCTGCAAAACCTACGACTAAGCCGGCAACAAAACCAGCAGTCGTATCACCATTAAAAGTTGTCAACAATACAGGTATGGGTCGTATCAATGCGGCAAACAATGGTTTACGCGTTTCTGTGTATGACAAGTACGGCAAGAAAACGACAGCGACTGATCAAACAATGCGTGTCTCTAAAAAAGCCTCATTGAATGGTCAAGATTATTATTTAGTAACTGACTATGTATCTGGTACACACCTTGGTTGGGTAAAAACACAAGATGTCACGTACCGCCCAAGTGAATATGCACAAGTCATTAATAAAGCCTATACAATTAACCCAGGTAGCAAGTTATATGCGGCACCATGGGGTTCAAGTAAGCAAGTTGTCGGTACTGTAACAGGTAATGGCGCTCAAGCTTTCAAAGCAGTAAGACAACAAAAAGTAGCAAATGACGTTTATGTATATGGTATTTTAAATAATAAAGTACAAGGATGGGTCAACAGCAATATCCTTGCCCTACCGAAAACTGCAGCAAATGTTACAGCTAACGTATCAAAAATTGGTCGTCTTAAACCAACTAACACTGGTCTTAGAGCGACTGTTTATGATAAAGCTGGTAAAAACGCAGCAACTTACGCTGATAAAACATACAAAATCACAAAAACAGCAACAGCAAATAACCAAAACTATGTATTACTTCAAAATACAAATGGCAAAACACCACTTGGTTGGGTCAAAGCTGATGAAGTTTTCACACAATCAATGGGTGCAACAAAACCTGTCAAAGCATCATACACAGTAAACGGCAAAACATCAGGTCTTTATTCAATCCCTTGGGGAACTGCCAAACAACGTATCGACACATTGAAACAACTTGCAAGTCGTACATTTAATGCGACAAAATCTGTTGCTATCGGTAAAGATACATTCCTTTATGGTAACGTTAACCGTAAAACAGGTTGGATTAACAAAAATGATTTAACTGCTGTAAAATCTGTGCCAGTGAAAACAACGGTAACACGTCCTGCGACAAAACCTGTTGCATCACAAACATTGAATCACTCAAATCACTATTTCGTGTTCAACAATAACGGTTATTATTACGCACATGCTGGTGATAAAGTAGCAGCTGGTAGATTAAGTAACTACTATGAAGACTTATTTAAAGTGAGCAAATCATCTGTTGTGAATGGTATTACTTGGTACTATGGTTCATTTAAAGATGGTAAAAAAGGTTGGGTCAAAGCGGCTGATTTACGTTCACAACTTATCAAATATTACGGCTCATCATATACACTTGATCAAGCTGTTAATAAACAACAAGCATTAACATATAAACCACAAGTTCAACGTATTCCTGGAAGATGGCAAGATGCTACACGTGAAGAAACACGTCGTGCAATGGATACACAACGTATCGCTAAAGATCCAGCGAGTATGTACCAATTCTTGAAATTAAACCAATACCAAGGTTTAGAAGCAAGTGACTTAGACAAACTGCTTAAAGGAAAAGGTATTTTGAACGGTCAAGGTCAAGCCTTTAAAGAAGCGGCAATTACACACAACATTAATGAGATTTACTTAATTTCACATGCCCTACTTGAAACAGGTAATGGTACATCTCAATTAGCAAATGGTGGATACGTAAATAGCCGAAATCAAGTTGTAACAAACGAAAGCAAAAAGTATTACAATATGTTCGGCATTGGTGCATTTGACCACGATGCTGTACGCAATGGTTTCAAAACTGCGCAATCAAACGGTTGGGACACAGTAAGAAAATCAATCGTTGGTGGTGCCAAGTTTATTAAAGAGAAATATATCGGTAGTGGTCAAAACACACTTTATCGTATGCGTTGGAACCCACATAATCCTGCCGTACATCAATATGCGACAGATATTACTTGGGCAGACCACAATGCGAAACGTATGAAAAACTTCTACGATCAAATCGGTGAAGTTGGTAAATACTTCGATGTAGACACTTACAAAACAAAATAGAATTCAAAAAAGACAGTTGCATTTTTGATGTGCAGCTGTCTTTTTTAGTAATAAATAACTTCATTTGATTTTATTGTAATTAGTTCGTTCTTGAATGTCATCGTTTCTTAATTGCTCGCTTGCCAAGGCGCCTCACTTCAAATGCTATATAAATATGCCCCCTTTCCATTTGTTTTCTAGAAAAGGAGGCATTTCATTTTGCTATTTTTTTGTTTGATTTTCTTTAATTCTATTATCAAGTTCTTCTACTAATCTTTGGATACCTGGATGTTCCAAATGAATGCCGTCATAAGCAAAGAACTCTGTATGACCAACACCTGCTGAATACCAGTCTACCAACGTCACATGCTTATGTTTTTTAGCTGTTTTTTCTAACAAGTCATTAACATGGTCGCGGTAGTCTCTTGGCACTGTTGTATTAATCAAATAAACATCTGCTTTATCAAACGATTTAACCATTTCTTCAATCTGTGGTTTATCAAAGTCGCCGTTCGTACCTATTTGAATGACAACGACTTGCCCTTCTTTATTATACGCCGCATAGTTTGGCGCGACATTTAACGCCTCTCCCATTGAACGACCGACTTGCGCATCAATCGTTGGCGTTTGGTAATGTTCATCCAAGTAATAACCCATACCTACCGTTAAAGAATCACCGATAAAGAGTGGTGAGAGTTTTTTTGCATCGAATGCTTCGTTTGTTGGTTTTGGTTCAACTTCTGGTTTTTCTGGTACTTTGTCCGCTGCTTTTTGTTCGGTTTTATACGCAGTCATTTTTTGCTCTTGTTTCGCAAAGCTATCAAATTGTCCTGCAAGTACCAGTCCAACCATTACTACTGCCGCTAAAATAATCGGGGTACGAATCATAGATGTTAGGCGTGCTTCTTTCATATAAAAAGCACGTAAGCCGTGACGTCTGAATGGTGTTTCTACAAAACGATATGAGATTTCTGCCATTAAGAACGTCAGCACAATGTCTAACACGTATACGTAAAATGGATATTGCCCTGCTACGAAATGTTTATGCAGAAATGTGATGATAACGAAGTGCCATAAATATAGGCTGTATGAGCGTTTGCCAATGTATAAGAACAGCGGATTGCCCATTGCCTTAGCAAGGAATCCTTTAGGTTGAACGACACTCGCGATAATCAATAATGTTAGTAGCGAAATCGCATAGAATCCGCCACTATACAACCAAAACTGTTGCTCATCCACTATAAAAAATAATGTCAGTAGTCCGACTAATGCGATACTACCTAATGTATCTACTGTGACACGACTCGTTTGGGCAGGATTACTTTTCAATTTAAAGGCTGGCCAGATAAATGCAAATATGACACCTAATAACAATGTTTGCAGACGTGTGTCTGTACCAAAATAAGTACGTGCATTATTAACATCTGGTGCAGATAAATGAAACATCCACCATGCAGATAATAGTGAAATCACTAAAAATGCACATACAACCCATTTTTTACGTTTTAAAAGTTTAAGAACAGCCATCAATACTAAAGGATAGAAAATATAAAATTGTTCTTCTACCGCTAATGACCATAAGTGTTTTAATGGCATTGGTTTAAACTGATCGAAATAATCAATATCTTGGAAAATGTACCACCAGTTGGATACATAAATCAGTGCTGCTACTGCATCGCCTTTGATGGCTTTTAAAATTTCTGGTTCAAAAAATAACACATAGATTACTGAGAATAAGACGACAAACAACATGGCTGGAATAAGGCGTTTAAATCGCTTAAGCCAAAAAGTGATGAGATCAATACGACCATAATTTTCATATTCAAATAATAATAGTGATGTAATTAAATAACCTGAAATTACAAAAAAAGTATCAACACCTAAAAAACCACCTGATAACCATTGGGCATTAAGATGATAAATAATAATGCCGATGACCGAAATCGCACGTAAGCCATCTAAACCTGGCAAATATCTTGGTGGATGATGTAGGCGTTTCAACTCTGAAAAATTCGTATCAGCCATAACTCTATATCTCCTGTTTTAAATTCTTATTTTACAAATTTACTCATATGTTTTTCAATTTACCATATCCTGTTGTTAAAGAGAACAATTAATCAAAAAATCTTAACTTCAACATATAAATTAGTATAAATA
>NZ_PPRF01000007.1 GCF_002902145.1 Staphylococcus rostri
ATACAAAAGGTCTTCCAGAAGGTACAACAGTTAAAGATGTAACACCAGAAGGATCAATCGATACTGATAAACCAGGTGAGTACACAGGTAAAGTAGAAGTAACATACCCAGATGGCTCAAAAGATACAGTAGATGTACCAGTTACTGTTACAGAAAAAGCTAAAACACAAGCTGAACAAAATGATCCAACAGCGACACCAGAAGTGGTAGAGCAAGGTGGAA
>NZ_PPRF01000070.1 GCF_002902145.1 Staphylococcus rostri
ACTCTATAAAATTCATTATCATTAATTATATTCTCTTGAGAAATATTTTGTATCATTGAAAAAGCCATATACATCCTCTCCCTAATTTAAACGCTAAAATAATGACAAAAGTTAACAAGTTCTTATACATATAGTAAATGACAATGGTTCATTAAGGCATTCTGATACACAGCACTTTATATACACTATAAAACATTTAATTACATTTGACCACACATTAGTTATGCTTTGTTAAAATACTTTCATCTATTCACTATACTAACTATGGTGCCTTTATCTATTTCTGAAAAACCACGGATAACCCATCATAAGGAACTATCTGAAAACACCCTTTATACATATGATGAACGACATCACTGTATAAAGGGGGTTTTGCGTGCTTTATCTTTGAATTGTTGGCTGGATTTTAACATTTTTTAATTTATCTGTTTCATCAATGTTAACGTCTTCTATTGACAACTGTTGGTCGACTTCTTGTTTAGACAAGCGACGAACAATAAAATAGGCACAACCAAAATTACAATACTCTAATAAGTAATCTTGAATTGTAGAAAAACGCTTGTTAAAATCTGCCTTTTTATAAGAATCTCGATAAAAGCCTTTCAATCGGAGTTGATCGTAGCCGTAATCTCCAACAACGAAGTCATATTTATCGAGAATTTCTGAATAACGTGCAATGAAATCCTCTTCATTGAAACCATCTCGATATGACTCAATCAGTTCGAAATAGTGGTTGCCTACCTTGATCATCCTTGCATCACCTAATAATTATGAATTAAGCTGTTCATCGCCAAGGCGTTGTTTTGCTTTAGCTGCTTCGTTTACTTGCTCATCAGCATGGTATGAGCTACGTACTAATGGACCAGCTTGACAATGTTTGAATCCTTTTTCCATCGCAACTTTACGTAGTTTACCGAATTCTAATGGCGTGTAGTATTTTTGAACTTTTAAGTGTTTACGTGATGGTTGTAGGTATTGACCGATTGTTAAAATATCTACACCGTTTGCACGTAAGTCGTCCATTGTTTCATGAAGTTCTTCAATTGTTTCGCCTAAACCAACCATGATACTTGATTTTGTTGGAATATCAGGTTGTAATTCTTTAGAACGACGCAAGAATTCAAGTGTACGATCATATGTCGCACGTGCACGAACTCTTGGTGATAATCGACGCACTGTTTCGATATTGTGGTTTAAAATATCTGGACGTGCAGCCATTAATGTTTTTAATGCTTCGTAATCTCCACCCATATCAGATGGTAAGATTTCGATTGTTGTAAATGGATTGCGTTCACGAACTTTACGTACTGTTTCAGCATAGACGTTAGAACCTGCATCTTTCAAGTCGTCACGTGCAACTGCTGTAATAACAACGTGTTTCAAGTTCATCATCTCAACTGATTCTGCTACACGTTCTGGTTCGCCTAAATCCAACTCGTTCGGTAAACCTGTCTTAACCGCACAGAAACGGCAAGCACGTGTACATACGTCACCTAAAATCATAAATGTAGCCGTACGACGCGCACCCCAACACTCATGGATGTTTGGACATTTGGCTTCTTCACATACCGTATGCAAGTTCTTCTCACGCATCATCTTTTTAAGACCTGTGTAGTTCTCGTTGGTGTTTAATTTTATTTTCAACCAATCTGGTTTGCGTAAAATTTCTTCATTTTTTGTAGCCATAGCAGCGGATACCCTCCTGTGAAATTTAACTCTTTATTTATTATAACGGACTTTTTCCAAAAATAAAATGTACTTGACTTATGTTTTATAGGCGTTGTAAATGTGCCTTAAAAATATCACGCAAAAATTCCGGCATGAGATAATCCATCTTTTGCCCTTTCAACATTGGAAAATAGCGTCCAAATGTATACATATCAATCGTTCCTAGCAAGTAGGTCTTATCATCATCTATCTCTTCGCCTTTAACAAAATAACGATTACTTGATGCGATATATCCGGCATCATATAAAATATAACCACCAAAAATATCACCACGGAAACCTAATCCTTGCGCACGTTCGTACATATATGTCTGTTCACGTGCAGTGATGATAATTTCTTTCAACGTACGTCCAGATACTTTGGCACGCACCATATTAATGGGATGCGGCAACATTTGATGAATATCGTATTCCGTTAACACTTTGTCATGATAACCTTTGACCATTAAACCTGCATTAATAATCGTACAATCGGCCCTTATAAATTCGTGAACACTTTGCGCCAATTCATATGTCGCACGTGTAATAAAGTTCGTTTCTCTCTGCAACGTCATAGGTTTTGAGACCACTGGCTGATTCAACAATTGACGGCCTTCTTCATCGAAATTTGTCGACACTTTCGGCAACGTTTCTAACGCATGTAATGTCGCACGTTTGCCAATAACCTTTTTATCATCAATATCTAACGTTACCTCACCTAAAAAATGACCGTACTTCCCTGCTGCAGCCATTAGCACACCATTCGACATTTTACCTTCTAAAAAGTGATGATGTGTATGTGCGCCAAGAATGACATCCGCTTCAGGCAACACTTCACACAGCTGTTCATCGAAAAAGATACCAGCATGACTTAGCACAATCAAGACATCGTATGCGCCTGCATGCTGCTTCACTTCATCTTGAATCGCCGCAAGTGGATCCGTTACCACCCAATCTAGCGCACGATAAAACGGTGTAAAAGCTGCTGTCACACCTACAAAGAGAAAACGCACGCCTTCAATATCTCGTATATGAGACTGAACAAAGTTATTCGGCAAGTTCCCTTCTTCATCAAAAACATTTGCACATGTCACGGTAAACTTCGCATCATCATACAAGCTATTCAAAGCATCATGCGAAATTGTCATGCCCTCGTTGTTACCAATCGTCACAATATCACATTGTGCCTCATTCAACAGCTGTACATTCCGTTTCCCAAGCGTGCCTTCTGTTACCGGCAACGATAAGTCTACATGATCGCCAATATCTACATATAAAGATGGATGGTCAAGTTTCGGACGGTGTTCCGCCATATACGCAGAAATGCTTGCGAACGCATCAAGATGACTATGTATATCATTCGTATGATAGAGTGTTACGCGCATCTATATGCACCTTCCTTTAACTAAAAAATGATCTCGTAATTAAATAAACACCTAATATTAACATAACAATTCGTAAAATAAGCACGACCGTATCAGACTTAACTGTGCGATTGATTCTGACACCAAGTCGCGCTCCGAACCAACTCGCAATAATTAATATAATGCTATAGCCCCATACAACGTGACCTAACATAATATGTCCAACCGAACCTGTGATACTCGAGAAGAAAATCATCATCATACTCGTTCCAACAGCAACATGTGGTGGAAAACGGAATACGAGCAACATCAATGGCGTCATTAACGCACCACCACCGATACCAAACAATCCAGACGTCATACCAATTAAGAATGATAGGATAATCGCCACTGAAGGGACAACGCCATAACGATACGTTTCGCCATGTGCGTCAGTGAATGATTTCATGTAGCGCTCCTGCTGAAATGCTTGGATAGGTGGGATTTTATGTCGAATCATTAATAGAATCGCGATAAAAATTAAAAAGATACCGAAATAGCGATTAAATGAATGCAGTGTTAAATACTGACTCAAATATGCACCAATGAGCGCCCCAGGAATAATCCCAATTAAGAAAATCATGCCATTCTTAACATCCACTTGCTTCTGTTTTAAATAACCGAGGCTTGAAGAGAGACCCGTAACAATCAGAATAATCGATGATGTCCCAATCGCTGTTTGAGGTGTAATCCCTTGTAACACGTCGAGTGTATCGCCAAAGTAAATTAATGTTGGCACGATGATAATACCGCCACCAATACCTACAATAGAGCCGATAACCGCTGATAAAAAGCCAACTAATATTAAAATAATGACACTCATAGTACTGTCTCCTTAAAATAACTTTAATTGTTGTGGTGCCAACCCCTCATAATCAATGCCAAGATAGCGTTGTAAAGTTTTCGCATTTCCTGCCGCATGTCCACCCGAATTATTATTAAAAATCACATATATTTTTTCTGCTTTATGTTCAAGAATTCGTATATGCGTCGCTAAGTCTGTTAACTCTTCGTCATTATATTGATACAAATAACGCACATTACGCCATTCTTGATCTGTCATATCTTTTTTCGTCCAACCGTGCACGTTGCGACCGTGTAATCGCATTAACCCCGTCGCGTGTGTAATACGATTTACAAAAGGCACACAGCCTTCACCGACTTGTGGTTCATCACACACTGAATGAATCAAGTTATGTTCAGTTAAAAATGCAAGCGTATGTTCTTTCATATCATCAGAAAACCACGAACGATGTCGAAACTCAATACATACAGGGAGGTTCTCTAATTGTTTACGTACATAACGAATATAATTCACATTCGGTGTCGTACAGTCAAACCATGGCGGAAACTGTACAAGCACCATCGCCAACTTATCCGCTTCAACTAACGGCGTCAACATCAATCGAAACTCATGAAAGAGCGCGTCTATCGATTCCGCAAAGTCATGATAATCTGCATGTAACGTCAATGCCTGATGAATCTTCACAACAAACTTAAAACGATTCGGCGTTTCTTTCACCCATTTCACCATATTACGCTCAGGCTGAATGGCATAATACGAAGCGTCCAACTCAACAATTGGAAAATGACTCGCATATGCTTTCAATTTATCCGTTTTTCGCTGTAAGTCTTCATACAAGCTATCGTGGTCTCCCCACCCTGTTAGGCCAATCTCTATCATTCAAAGTCTTCCTTTCTATTTTAGCACATCCATCGTACCATACTGCCAACGACACCTTATAGCATTCTGTTTTTCTAAACTTAAAAAGCAGGCACAACTACAAGTTGAACCTGTCTACTTGTAATTGCGCCTCCGTAATAAGTTTGTCTATCAAATTTTTTACATCTGTATCTCTGGATAGTCGTGTACCCTGTCCACTCCATACATGCGTCCATGCTGCCTGACCATTTTTGGCTGCTGTTGCACGTATTTGTTTCGTTAAATCATTTTGAATTGGATACGGCAACACTTGATGCTTGATGCCTTCTAAATCATCAATAATCGTATTTTGTAGCCCTCTTGCTGCTTTACCGCTTAAGACATCCGTTACAACAGTATCTGTTTCGACACTATTTAAAATCGCTTCTCTATGTACCGGTTTGGCACCACTTTCTTGCGACGTTAAAAACGCTGTGTCAAGTTGGATACCTGCAGCACCGAGTACATGACTCGCGAGCCAGCCACGTCCATCCATAATGCCACCAGCAGCGATGACAGGAACATCCACATTATCAGCCATTTGCGGTACTAGTGCCATTGTCCCAACAAGCGATTCCAAGCCATTTTGTTGGAATGCTGCACGATGGCCACCCGCTTCACTACCCTGCGCAACAATCATATCTATACCAGCTTGTTCTAACGCCTGAGCTTCAGCAACAGTTGTCGCACTGCCTATCACTGTCACGCCATTTGATTGGAGTCGCGACATTTCTGTAGCTGACGGTATGCCAAACGTAAAGCTACATACCGGCACTTGATGTTCAATGACAACATCAATTAAACGTACAAACGTTGCTTTATCATGCGCACCTGGCTTTGGCGTGTCTAATGATAATGCGTCACGATACGGCTTTAAATGCCTATTCATCGCATTGACTGCTTCATCTCTATAATCATAAGACTCTGGAACAAATAAATTCACCGCAAATGGTTGAGATGTCAGCCGCTTAACTTCTTGGATCTCTTTGTCTAATTGCTCAGGTGTCATATAACCAGCACCAATTGTGCCAAGAGCACCCATTTCTGATACAGCTGCAACTAACGCTGGTGTTGTCGAACCAGCCATTCCAGCTTGAATGATTGGATATTGAATCCCACACTTTTCTGTCACTGCTGTTTGATACCACATATCGTCATCCCCTTTATTTCTACTAACGAATACGGTTTAACTTCTCTTGTTCTTCTCGGTCCAACTCGTCCTCGATTTCCATGCCTAACATTTCTTCAATTAAGTCTTCATGCGTCACAATCGCATCCGTTCCACCGTACTCATCTAACACAATTGCCATATGCTTACGTGTAATGGTCATCTTACGTAATACCCATTCTGCACGGTTATGTTCATACACGAATAATGGTTCTGAACAAAAATCCATCAGTGTTTTATCAGGTGTCTTACTCCATGCCAATAAATACTTTGAGTGGAATACACCTACAACGTTATCAATATCCCCTTCATAAACAGGATAACGCGTATATGGATGATTCATGACAACGTCGTAAACTTCATCATACGTATCTTCTATCGATAAAGATGTTACATTGACACGCGGTGTATTGTTGACATCATCAATTTTTAAACGATCAAAATTCATGACACCTTGAATACGATTGCGTTCCATTTCATTGAAAGCACCTTCCGTTCCAGCAATCGCAACCATTGTACGCACTTCTTCTTTCGACATCTTCTCGACTTCACGCCCACGCGACAAAAAGCGTGTTAAGCCATCTGTAATCGCATTTAAAATAACTGTAACAGGGCGGAAAATAATCACGAAGAAACGAATAATTGGAAACACAAGTCGTGCAATTGGATCAGCGAATGTCGCCGCGATAGACTTAGGAATCACTTCCGCAAACATAATAATGACTACTGTTAAAATAGCCGATGCGACACCGACATTGACCCCCATATCAACAGCAAGAATGGTTACAAGTGTCGGTAATAAAATATTAGCGATATTATTGCCAATCAAAATCGTCGTAATAAATTCACTTGGTTTTTCTAATAACTTTAATAACTTTGCAGCTTTCGTATTACCATTATCTGCCTCTGATTTAAGCTTTACTTTATTTGCGGCAGTAAGTGCTGTCTCACTTCCCGAAAAGAAAAATGACACAAAGATTAATAAAATGATCGCAATGATCACTAAGCAGTCCTCCTCATCAGCTGTTACATTAATAAAAAACGCTTCAAACATTATTATTGGAGAAGCATGATATACACTTATATTTTCTTATATGCCTGTTTGAAAAGCAAGCAACTGATACCATACAGACGAAGAAAGGTGACAGCAGTGATTCTCTCCACTTACCGTCACCTCAAACCCTTCTAAATATTAACCATCATAAACTTCATATCTAACAGCATTTTATTCAATAACATTAATTGTTCAGGAATCGTGTTTGGCGAGACATCTGGATGCGTCTTAATATGTGCATCTTTTTTATTCATTTTGATAACATTTGCGCCATGTATTTTACTGATATGCTCATAATTGAATGGCACATTTTCCGAACCAATAATATACTTTTCAAAATGCGAACCTTGACTTAAATACGTATTAATATCATCACTAATATCCACTTTTCTAAAGTCTTTTAAAAAGTGTGTATCATTTCGATTATATTCACCAAGGCTAATAATGGGATCGACAGCTAAACTTTTCAAATCTAGCTTCGCTCCGTAGTATAATGCACCTGTTCCACCCTTAGAAACACCATAAAGGACAATATCCTTATCTTGAAGTCCAAGTTTTTCCTTCACTTCCACAATCGCATCGCATATATCTTGTTCCATCGTTGGATTATTGATTGAATTAATAAAATGCGAACCATGCGACAGGTTTAAGTCCATCACACGCATCGTATAGACATTTTTAACTAGACTACGTTCAATACCGTCGAAAAGCTTTTTAAACATTCTATCTCCAATCAAGTGGCTGTCGTAAGTATCCGCACCAGGCATACAAGAAAAAATGACAATCAATTTCTTATCATCGTTACTTGGATTGTCTTTACGGTCTTTTGGTGCATCCAATGTGTAAAATGTATCGCCAACTCTATTTAAATCTTTACGTTGCCATAACTCATTTACATACTTACGTTTATGCAATTTAGAGTAGCCGTTTGTATGGAAGTATAAAATATAATCATTTTTTAACAACATTTTATATAAACGGTACGCATAACCACCTTTTCGTGCCAACTTAATTAAGTTCGTTTCAGAGCCAGTGACTACTTCAATTTGTTTCGTTTGTAGTAACTCATTTTCCTCATCAAGATACATACGTTGAACCGTCTTTTCTTGAGTTATTGCCATGACATTCTGCTGGTAAGTTAGCGCCACTAGTTGATTCAGAAAATAATTATAAAACTTAGCTTCATAATGAAAGTCTGTAGGTCGTTGCATTTTTGAACGTTCAAATAGGTAGTTTCGTTTTGTTAAATCTAGCAGTTCAACGTTATGTTGCTGACAAAAATAGTCATTAAATGTCTCCCACTGTTGATTCATTGTATTAATATCCAATGAAGATAAATCGTGTTGCTTACAATAGTCATTTACTAACAAATCATCTGTAAACGACTCCGCCAAGCGCCCATGAACTAATAAAACCTGGCAACTTGGTAGTTTATTCTTTAGAGATTTTAAAAAATGTTGCACGCCAGACTGCCAGTTTTCAAAATACCGTTCAAAACTCCCATACTTATCCCAAGGTTGTTTTGAATTTCCTTCATTATTCGTCATCCATCCATTCAAAATATCTAACGAAAAATCTACAATTAAATATTGAGGTTCTGTGTCTTTCAATCCTTTAAAAAACGACTGTTGTGCTTCTATATCAATTAATGTACTTTCCGACTCTTGTAATACTACATCAAAAAATTGTTGATAATACGGATTAAATGTTGTCTTAAAACTATCATTTGTTATAAATGAGCCTATCGTTGCAATTTTAAACGTCATCGTCATTACCTCTGGATTATTATTTTATTCAATTATAAATAAAACTCATCCTACAAACAACAAAATATTTATAAAAATAGACATGCTTTTATTTGATACGTGCTCGTCCAACTCATCACGAGCGATACTGCTGTTCAATTTGTTCTGCCAACTGCTTAGACATTTGTTTTCCCGTCTTTTTAAGTTCACTAACAATATGATCTTTATCTGCTTCACTGCGCGTTTGACTTAATTTATACGCCGCTTCAATCGTAGTTATTTTCACTTCAAATCCACGAATGCCAGCCATTTGTTTTTTTGTGTCATCAGATAAATTGTCCCATGTTGCCCCATTTTCTCGGTGTGCTTCATATTCTGTTAACATCACTTTCAATGCTTCTTGCAATTCAGTATCACTCATAATTCGCCCATGTCCATACGCATGAACGCTTTGATAATCCCAAGTTGGCACATCTTCTTCCTCATACCATGACGATGAAATATAGTCATGCGGTCCATGAAAAATGGCTAAAACATGATCGTTTTGATCGATTGTATCGCATTGTGGATTTCTTTTTGCTAAATGTCCAAGAAGTACTAAACCCTCTTCGCGTTCTTCAACTGTCACAGGTACGTGCGTTGCGATAGGCTTACCTTCTGCCGTCGTTACAAGTGTGATAAAGGGATGTGCCATCATAAAATTTTTGATTTCTGTATAATTTTCCATCTGATAATATTTCGGAATATACATTGCCAACTCCCCCTTAAAGTTGCTTTTTCATCACATAATCCGTTTGTGGATCATCTCCCATATAGAACGTATGCGCACCTATTTTCTCAAATCCTATTTTATGATAAAAGGCGAGCGCATTGTCATTCTTTTCCCATACACCTAACCAAATATACTGACACCCTAGTGATTCAGCAATGTCCACCGCCTGTTGATATAACTTTCCGCCAAGCCCACGCTTTTGATAAGGATTTAAAATGTAAATGCGTTCAATTTCTAAATGCGTCTCATCAAAAGGCTCGGTTTGCGCATCACCCGCATTCAATTTCAAATAACCTGCCAATTCATCTTGATCGTAAATAAAATAAAAATATGAGTTCGGATTTTCAAGTTCATTTGTTAACTTTTCAATCGTATAAGCTGTCGCCAAATGTTGATCCATATGTTCTTTTTTATTGTATGGACCAAATGTTTCATCAAATGTTTGACGTGAAATCGCTTGTAATGCTTCCAAATCTGCTAATGTACATGCTCTAATCATCTGTAAACACTCCTTTAATTGATAGTTACATCTTTAAACGGCTTCATCATAGCAAGCCCGCCAATGATGACCATTCCTAACAAACCGTAACACAATATCGCTTCTACAATACCTATTTTTTCAGAAATAACACCTGAAAACGCATAGCCTACACTCGATAGACCGGTTGATAATGCAATCATACCACCTCTTACTCTACCCAAATACGAATTAGGTACATATTTCTGTAAAATTGTCGTAAATGGTACGTTAAATAATGAAATAAATGTTCCTAGTAAAAAGAGTATCACCATCGCAATACCTATTGAATGGTTGAAACTCAAAGAAATGATACACATACTTTGTAGTAAGGCTGCAATAATAAACCAATGAAATAGTTTTTGCATTTTGAATTTCCCAATTAAGTAAGCCATCAATATACCACCCAAAATACTGGAAACTTCTAAAACAGAATAATGAAATGATTGCCCTTGTAATACTTCAGATGTATATGGAATTAGCAACGTGACAATCGGTGTAATTGCTAAGTTAGCCGCAATCGCAATCACCGCAATCCATAATAACCACCTTGTTCTAAAAATGTAAGTAATCCCATTCTTCCAAAGTACAAAATAGTTATCTGATTCCTCTATTTCTTCTTCGTTAACTTTATATGTTTCTTGAAGAAAAGACAGTAATATAAAGCCGATAAAGAATGATACAGCTTCAATCAGTAAAATCATTTCCATCTCTATAACTGCGATAATGATACCACCAAGCAACATCCCTATTAAAAATCCCATTCGATCAAGTATGGATAACCAAGAATTTGCTGTGACATATTCATCTTCTTTTACAATTCTCGTAATAATTTTAATTGATGACGGATCATAAATAGACTCTAACGCAACTAGTAGAATCATCATTGTAACCATATAATAAATACTAATATCAAAAAAATACATCGCTAATCCAACAGAAAGTAATAAAATACAACGAATCAACATCGTCGTTCGCATCAATAGCTTAGGATCGTATTTATCACATATAGGTGTTAGAAATAAATTGAATACAAACCCAGCTAAAAACGTTGCGGTTGTTAACAGCGTCAGTGACGTGACCGTTGTCTGTTCAAAGTAATACCAATACAATGCAATGTATGTCATAGACGCCCCTAACGTCGACACACAAGATGCCAAAAATAATAACGTATAATTCTTGTTAATCATTGTTCGTTCCCCTTTGAATAACAATCTCCCATAAATTGTTTATATAAATCCATTATTCCTTACTTATCACATTTTTTCAATATTCAAATTATTTGAGATAAAAATTAGGGAATAACAATTTCTTTTATCATTGTGCAAGATTATCGTTATAAGCATTTATTTTACTTAATGCTTTACCAATCATATTAAATACGTTTCACTC
>NZ_PPRF01000071.1 GCF_002902145.1 Staphylococcus rostri
CAATTACTATTGATAAACATTATTTAGAAAGACATCCTAAAAAAACAATTCATAACGAGAATGTTTTAAATAAATTAAAGGATGATGAAAATACAATAAATATTTTGGTGCCAATTCAATATAAAAAATATGAGAAAAAAATTATTAGAAATTATTTAGAAGAGCTCAAATTACTAAGATACCTTGAAAAATCAGATGATGTACCAGATGAAGGTCATAGAGTAAACATTATTTGGGTAAAAAAAGGAGAGCGATTCTTTACGTATCATTCAGAAATAGGAGATGTGAAAAACACTATTGTTAATCCCATTGCAATCGTAGAATTAGGTTATACAAATGCTTTGAACTTTGAAAAGTATTACAGCATGACGTATGCATTTGAAAGTCATTTAGATGATCCATACGAGACTATTCGCAAAGATTTAAAAAAATATCAACTGGATGGTGCTATTCCGAGTGTAAGGGCAGTATATGATACTAAAATTGACAACATTAAAGTGTTACAAAAAGAAATCTACAAATACACGGGTTTGGCGCTACTCACAAGCATCACGTTCATCTTAACGACTTTGACGTTTATTCAAATTTACTTCAAGTCGTATCAGTTCCAAATTTTTCTTAAGCGTTCGTTGGGCTATAGTTACTGGTCGATTCACAAGTGGATGTTGCTGTTCCTCGTTATGCTACATGTTTTGATGGGCGCATTACTATTAACAAGCCACAACATGATTGCAATATCAGTTTTTGCGTCAATTACGTTGATAGAGGCACTGTCTGTCGCATTTACATTTATGAAGTTGAATCGTGAAAATGTCAATCTGGTGTTAAAGGGGAAGAAAGATGATTAACTTACAAAATATTAATAAATCATTCGGTAACAAGCGCATTTTAGAAGATTTTAGTTTGACCATTAAGCAAGGTGACTTTGTCGTTATTCACGGTGCGAGTGGTAAAGGAAAGTCGACGTTACTTAATATCATCGGACTGTTAGAAAATCCAGATGCAGGTACCATTACGTTTAAAGGACAAGCCATTCAAAAAGAGAAAGATAAGTTAGCGTTTAAACGAGAGGACATTGCCTATATTTATCAACATTATGGTTTGTTAGAGAATGAGTCGGTTTTAAAGAATTTAACGTTGCCACTCAATGTGAATAAAAGCGATAGTGCACGTATTCAAGAAGTGATGGCACGTGTTGGATTGGCGGATATGCCGTTAAAAACAAAAGTGTATACGTGCAGTGGTGGCGAACAACAACGGATTGCGATTGCACGGGCGATTTTAAAAGCACCAAGCGTGATTATTGCGGATGAACCTACCGGAAACTTGGATGACCAAAATAGTGACACGGTCATGTCAATGTTTAAAGAACTGAATGATGATGGTGTTACGGTTGTTTTAGCAACACATGAACCCGCTTATTTTAGTATTGGTAATCAAGAAATCAACTTGAATGAGGTATGATGTTTACACTGCTCAAAAGTTAAAGTAGATTTAATTTTTGGGCAGTTTTTTAGTATGAAAGCATTGAAAATAATTATGTTATAATAACAAGCGAGCATTAAATACCACTACGTTTAATTGCTCTAAAACAAATACATAAAAGGGTGATGCACATGAATCAATGGACAAAAACATCAGCAGTATTATTGGCATTAGGACTTGTAACGACATCTGTGCCACACGATGCGTTAGCTGGTAGTGAAGCAGCACAACAACCAATGACGCAACAAAACACAGAGAAAGATGCAGCAGCGCAGTTAGCGGCACAAAATATGATGAGTGTTGCATGGTATCAAAATTCTGCGGAGGCTAAAGCGTTGTATGCGCAAGGCTATAACTCGGCGAAAGAAGCGTTAGATGCGCAAATTCAAAAGCATAAAGGCGGCAAAAAGTTAGCGATTGCTTTGGATATTGATGAAACGGTACTTGATAATTCGCCGTATCAAGCGTACAGCACGTTAAATGGAACATCTTTCCCTGAAGGCTGGCATGAATGGGTAGCAACTGCACAAGCAAAACCTGTGTATGGTGCGAAAGATTTCTTAAAATATGCAGACGCGCATGATGTGGAAATTTTCTATGTTTCAGACCGTTCTCACGAGCAAGATTTGAATGCGACGATAAAAAATCTGAAAAAAGAAGGTTTACCACAAGCGGATAAAAAGCATGTGTTATTGAAAAAAGAAGGGGAGCATGGCAAATCTGAACGCCGTGATCAAATTAAAACGAATTATCGTCTTGTACAGTTATTCGGCGACAATTTATTAGATTTTGATGAGCCAAAAGCAGCAACGGCTGAAGGGCGCGACACATTTGTGAAACAGCACGAAGATGATTTTGGTAGCAAATACATTATCTTCCCAAATCCAATGTACGGTAGCTGGGAAGCGACGTTATACAACAATGATTACAGCATCAGCCCAGAACAAAAATCACAGTTACGCCAATCATCTGTCACTTATTTTGATCCAGCAACAAAACAATTAAAACAACAAGAAGTTCAATAATAAGTAAGTAGAAAGCATAATAAAGCCATTGCGTCGTTTGAGATACGCAATGGCTTTTAAATTAATGTGATTCGGTTGATTGATGCGTTGATGATGATGATCCGACTGCATCTAATATTAAGATAATGACAAAAACAACAGCAGCTAATGCGATTGGCGTTACTAAGTTAAGTGGTCCGCCACCGTTTAAACTGTTCAATACAAAGTTCACCATCTCAAATAAAATAACAGCCCAGATAAACGTAATGATGTATTTCATTATGTACGCCTCCATTTTTGCTGATACTGCTATTATAAAGCTCTTTCATATAATTGTATAGTGTTGACGAGTGTATGGCTTGTCATTTTTTAGTACCTTGTGTTAAATTAATACCTGGTATTAAAAAATTAAAGAAGGTGTTCAAACCATGAATGTGGGAATAAAAGGATTTGGCGCTTATGTTCCAGAGCGTGTCGTTGATAATAGCTATTTTGAGGCATATCTTGATACGTCAGACGCGTGGATTTCACAAATGACTGGAATCAAAGAACGTCGCTGGGCAGATGAAGAACAGGACACATCACATCTTGCGTATGAAGCGAGTGTGAGAGCAATTGAAGATGCAGGAATTCAACCGGAAGATGTCGACATGGTCATCGTCGCAACTTCAACGGGAGATCATCGTTTTCCAACGGTTGCGAATATGTTACAAGAACGCTTAGGTTTATCGAAAGTAGCTTCAATGGACCAATTAGCAGCATGTACAGGCTTTATGTATGGCATTGTGACAGCTAGAGCGTTTATACTATCAGGAGATTATAAAAATATCCTAGTTGTAGGTGCAGATAAATTATCAAAAATTACAGATTTAAATGACCGTGGTACAGCGATTTTATTTGGTGATGGCGCGGGCGCGGCTATTATTGGCGAAGTGTCAGGTAACCGTGGTATTCTAAGTTATGAAGTCGGTTCTGACGGTATTGGTGGCAAGTATTTATACCAAGAACAAGAAACAGACTTAATCCGTATGAATGGACGTGAAGTGTTCAAATTCGCTGTACGTGTGATGGGTGACTCATCGACACGTGTTGTTGAAAAGGCTCAATTGACAGCTGATGACATTGATATGTTTATACCGCATCAAGCGAATATCCGTATTATGGAGTCAGCACGACAACGTCTCGGTATACCGCCAGAAAAAATGAGCGTATCCGTTGATAAATATGGTAATACATCGGCTGCATCGATTCCTTTAAGTATTGGACAGGAACTTGAAAATGGTCGTATTAAAGATGATGATATTTTAGTACTCGTAGGATTTGGCGGTGGGCTTACATGGGGCTCAATCGTAATTCGCTGGGGTAAATAATAGAGGAGGATATCCAATGACAAAGAAACAACGTGTTGTAGTAACGGGATTAGGTGCCTTATCACCAATCGGTAACGACGTTCCTACAATGTGGCGCAACGCATTAAACGGTGTCAATGGAATTAATGAAATTACACGCATTGATACAGAACCCTATCAGGTACATATTGCCGGAGAATTAAAAGACTTTAATATAGAGGATCACATTCCTAAAAAAGAAGCGCGTAAAATGGCACGCTTTACACAATATGCAGTTGTTGCTGCACGTGAAGCGGTAGCAGATGCGAATTTAGATATTAATGAAACAACAGCACCACGTATTGGTGTGTGGATTGGTTCAGGTATTGGTGGTATGGAGACGTTTGAAGATGCGTTTGAACAACTACAAAAACGCGGACCTCGACGTGTTAGCCCATTTTTCGTACCGATGTTAATTCCAGATATGGCTTCTGGTCAGGTTTCGATTGATTTAGGTGCCAAAGGGCCAAACGGTTCAACTGTTACGGCATGTGCAACGGCAACGAACTCAATTGGTGAAGCATTCAAGTTTATTCAACGTGGCGATGCTGATGCAATGATTGCAGGTGGTACGGAAGCCCCAATTACACATATGTCAATTGCCGGATTCAGCGCGAGCCGTGCATTATCAACTAATAATGATGTTGAAACAGCATGTCGTCCATTCCAAGAAGGCCGTGACGGATTTGTCATGGGTGAAGGTGCAGGTGTAGTTGTGCTTGAGTCTTTAGAATCTGCACAAGCGCGTGGTGCACATATCTATGCGGAAGTTGTTGGTTATGGTTCAACAGGCGATGCACATCACATTACAGCACCAGAAGGAGAAGGTGGTGCGCGTGCGATGAAGATGGCATTGGATGATGCAGAAGTGACACCGGATGCGGTTCAATATTTAAATGCACATGGTACAAGCACGCCAGTTGGTGACTTATTTGAGTACCAAGCAATTAAGCGTACATTTGGCGACCATACGAAGTCGATGAAAGTCAGCTCAACGAAGTCTATGATGGGTCATATGTTAGGTGCGACTGGTGGTATTGAGGCGATTTTCTCAGTACTATCTATCCGTGATGGTAAAATTGCGCCAACAATCCATGCACATGCACAAGATCCAGAGATTGATTTAGATATTACGCCGAATGAAGCGGTTGATCATGACATTACGTATGCGATGAGCAACAGCTTAGGTTTTGGTGGTCATAACGCAGTATTACTTTTCAAAAAATATGAAGATGCATAAATATAAGAAAAACGGGGCTGGGACATAATTCGTTCTAAGCCTCTTTTGTAAAAAGCCCTGATTAGATGTTAAAAAACATTTAATCAGGGCTTTGTCATGGATATTAG
>NZ_PPRF01000072.1 GCF_002902145.1 Staphylococcus rostri
CACTTCATTTCTTCTTATTAGAACAATCGACTCCAAATCATGTAGATATTTTTCTTTATTAGAACGTAGGAAACATAATCACAAACTAAACATAATTATGATAGAATAGTAAGCGAGCAAGTTGGATAGATGGTGGCTAATCTCAATTAAAGGGGTGATGCCTATTATGATTATAGTTGTAACACCCAGAAAGGAACTGCAGCATGACGGATTACGAAATGCTAATGATTGTACTAACGGTCATTGGTCTAGTAGTAATGTCGCTAAACAGTCATAAAAAATAACCATCTAACACATACTTTGACAAGTAATTTAGATGGTTTAATATAGTCTAAATGAAAGTCACCGTCTGTTTAACGGGCTTTGAGGGACATGCGCCAACATGTCTCTCTTTTTTTATAATATAACACACTTATGCTCCCTATTCAATATTAAAAATGCCCGTTCAACAATCGCCTAACCAAGCGTTTATCGAACGGGCTTTCATATATTATACTATCCTACCCACGTAATGTTGCACCTTGTGCTTCAAGTGCTGATAAGATGTTGTTGTGTACTTCTGTAACTTGTTCTTCTGTTAATGTTTGTTCTGTGTCTAAATATGCAAGGCGGATGGCTACTGATTTTTTGCCTGGTTCCATATGTTCGCCTTCATACACGTCAAATACAGTTGCATCTTGTAGAAGTTTACCACCATGCTCGTGAATTGTTCCGACTAACGTTGCTGCTTGTACTTCTGAATCTACTACGAGTGCAATATCACGTGTGACACCAGGGAAACGTGGAATTGGTTGGTAGTTGATGTAACCAACGGCTTGTTGCATTAAGTTGTCATAGTTTAATTCAAAGACGTATGTGCGACCTAAGTCATATTCTTTCGCAACGCTTGGATGTAGTTCCCCAATGAAACCAATGCATTCACCATTCAATAGGACATGAGCCGTACGACCAGGATGTAAACCATCAACAGTGCCTGCTTCATAATCAAACGTCAATGCTAATTTATCAGCGACACGGTCTACAATACCTTTTACAAGATAGAAATCAACGTCTTCTTTCTTACCTTGCCAAGCATTTGCTACGTATTCGCCTGTCATAATACCACTTAAATATTCGACTTCATCTGGCATTGCGCTATCTGCTTTACCAAAGAATACATTACCAATTTCGTATAACGCAATATCATTATTTTTACGTGCCACATTGTATTGTGTTGCGTCAATTAAATATGGGATTAAGCTTTGGCGTAATGTCGCATAGCTTTCACTCATTGGCATTAATAATGAGATTGTGTCACGTTGTTCTGTTGTAAATGCTGTTGCACGTGCTTTATCAACAAGTGAATACGTGATAGCTTGTGATAAACCTGCACCTTCTAATGTTGAACGCACGATACGTGTTTTACTTTGACGATCTGTCAATGCACCACTTGTCACTTCTTCAAATACTGGTAATGATGATGGAATGTTGTCATAACCATAAATACGCGCCACTTCTTCAATTAAATCTGCCTCAATTGTAATGTCACGACGACGTGAAGGTACACATACAGTTAATGTCGTACCGTTTTCGCGTGTTTCAAAGCCTAACTGTTCAAAAATAGCTACGATGTCTGCTTGTGATAGGTCAAAACCAATTGTACGGTTGATACGATCTACTGTAATATCAATTTCTGTAACGAATTGACCTAAGTCACCGCTTGCGACACGTCCTGCAAGTGTTTCACCAGAGGCAAGTGCTTCTAATAAATAACATGCGCGGTCTACTGCTTCGTCTACAAATTCTGTCGCAATGCCTTTTTCAAAACGACTTGACGCTTCACTACGCAAGTTCAAACGACGTGAAGTGTGGCGAATTGATGCTGAATCAAAGATCGCCCCTTCAATCACAACGTTTTGTGTGCGCTCTGTTACTTCTGAAAAGTCTCCGCCCATTACACCGGCTAATGCGATTGGAGCTTCGCCATTTGTAATCACGATGTCAGATGCTAATAACGTACGTTCTTGATCATCAAGTGTCGTCATTTTTTCATCTGCTTGTGCTTGTCGTACATGAATTTCTTTTGAACCGATTTGGTCTTGGTCAAACATATGCAACGGTTGACCATATTCTAATAAGATGTAGTTTGAAATATCTACCACGTTATTAATTGGGCGAATGCCAGCTTTCATTAATCGTGCTTGCATCCATTCTGGTGATGGTGCAATTTTAACGTTTTGAACGACACGTGCACTGTAATAAGGCACTTTATCTTCATTTTCAACTGTCACTTTCAACACATCACTTGCTTGTGCCGCTTGTTCCGTTGGTGTTGCTGTTGGACGTTGGACTGGTAAGTTGTATAAAGCACCTACTTCATATGCTGTACCAATCATACTTAATGCATCTGCACGGTTTGGCGTTAAGTCAAATGACATTAATTGATCTTCTAAATATAACGCTTGTAATGCATTTGTACCTGGTTCTACAGCAGTCGCAAAGTTATAAATACCCGCTTCATAGGCTTTTGGTACCACGTTACTTGATAAGCCGATTTCTTGTAGCGAACAAATCATACCTTCTGAAACTTGACCACGTAATTTGGCGCGCTTGATTTTAATACCACCTGGCAAACGACCACCTACTTTGGCAACGATGACTGTTTGTCCTTGACCTACGTTTGGTGCACCACACACAATTTGTACAGGCGCTTCTTCACCAATGTTTACTTGACAAATATTTAATTTATCTGCATCGGGATGTTTCTCAATGCTTTCAACATAACCGACCACTAGGTTTTTAATGCCTTCAGTTAAATCAATAACCTCATCCACTTCAATCCCAGTACGCGTAATTTTTTCTGCGAGCGCATCGATTGGCGCATCAATAGCAACATAATCTTGTAACCATTCTTTAGAAATTAACATGTTGTTTCACCTCGATCTTCTACACCTTTAAATTGATTTAAGAATCTAATGTCGTTTGTATAGAAATGACGAATATCTTCAATACCGTATTTCAACATAGCGATACGGTCAGGTCCCATACCGAATGCAAAACCTGAATATTTCTTAGAATCGAAACCTGCCATTTCTAAAACATTAGGATGCACCATACCGGCACCTAAAATTTCGATCCAACCCGTTTGTTTGCAGACGTTACAACCTTTCCCTTTACATTTGAAACATGATACGTCAACTTCAACTGATGGTTCTGTAAATGGGAAGTAACTTGGACGTAAACGGATTTCGCGATCTGCACCGAATAGTGACTTCGCTAATAATTCAAGCGTTCCTTTTAAGTCGCTCATTTTGATATTTTCATCAACAACAAGTCCTTCAATTTGTGTGAATTGGTGACTATGTGTCGCATCATCTGAGTCACGACGATATACTTTACCTGGACAGATGATTTTCACTGGACCTTTACCATTGCGTTGTTCCATTGTTCTCGCTTGAACAGGAGAGGTATGTGTACGCATTAAAATATCTTCCGTGATGTAGAAGCTGTCTTGCATATCACGTGCTGGATGTGACTTCGGTAAGTTTAATGCTTCAAAGTTGTAGTAGTCTTGTTCTACTTCATACCCTGTCACGATTTCGTATCCAAGACCTAAGAATAAGTCTTCAATTTCTTCAATCGTTCTTGTTAATGGGTGTTTCGCCCCATTTGTTACTTTACGACCTGGTAACGTTACATCGATTGATTCTTGTGCCAATTGTGCATTTAACGCTTCTTCTGTTAATGTCACTTGACGTGTTTCAATTGCTGCTTCAATCGCTTGACGCACTTCATTCACTTGTTGACCATACGCTGGTTTTTCTTCTTTTGGTAAGTCTTTCATATGTTTCATTAAACCAGTCACAAGCCCTTTTTTACCTAAGTACTGCACTTTAACTGCTTGTAACGCTTGTGCATCTTGCGCCTGTTCAATGGCTTCTAATGCATCTTGTTTGATTGTTGTCATTTCATCTGTTTGCACCATTACAATGCCTCCTTATTTCCATTCATCACATGTTGCGTATGATAACCGTCATATCGTTCACTGTATCACGAAACAAAAAAGACTCCGCCCCTCAAATATGGGACGAAGCCTTGCCGTGGTACCACCCAGTTTTATGCACAAAAATACATACACTCTGACGATATGTTGATAACGGATCATAACACCCGACTTAAATCTCTTTAAGTAGCCAAAAAGGTGAACAAAACTATGTAAGCCGAGGACGACTCTCAGTCATAATCATCCTTCCCTGCACAAGCTCCAATAATAGTTTACGCCTTTTTATCAGCACATGTTTAATTAGTAATAAATCTATTATATACATCTCAAATATACGGGTCAACCTTTTAAATGAAACATCAAAATCCCTGCCGCAATCGCAACATTTAAACTTTCGGCACGTCCATAGATTGGAATTGTGACATTTTGTGTTGTTGCGTTTAACAATTCATCCGACATACCTTGTCCTTCATTGCCTAGCACAAGCGCAAATGTCTCTTGTTTAGATGGGACATCATGATACGATACCGCATTTTCTAACGCTGTACCATAAACAGGACCTGCAAAGTTTTGGACGTACTCTACCACATTGTCAACTTCAATCGTTGGTATGTGAAAGACACTACCTTGACTCGCACGTAACACTTTTTCTTGATACACATCCGCAGTCCCTTTTGCTAATACGACCAAATCCAAACCTGCTGCATCTGCCGTACGCATTAATGTGCCTAGATTTCCAGGATCTTGTATGCGATCTAGAATCAGGACTTGTTGTGCATTTTCGGATGTCACCGTTGCCTTTTGAATTACCGCAAAAACCCCTTGTGGCGTGACTGTTCCTGATAACGCTTCTGCTACCTTTTGATTAATCACAAAACATTCTTGCGCGGCTGTTTGTAGCTTTTCCGGCACGCGTGATGGCTCAATCATAAAAAGTTGTTCGACAACAATGCCGCTATCAACCGCTTCTTCAATTAAATGAAAGCCTTCAATAATCGCACGGTGCTGCTTATCACGTTCTTTTTTCTTTTTGAGCTTATTATAATTTTTAACCTTTACATTTTGGATAGATGTAATTTCTTCCATAACTAACCTCTTTTATTCAGTATTCAATACAAGGTTGGGACAAAAGCGCTTTGGATTTGAGCAGAACCGAACGATGAGCAAAATTGTTTTTATTTTGTCGAAATCGTGACAGTTCTGTTGAAAATCCTGCTTTTGGGACACCGTTAATCGATTTCCCAGTACACAAATTGATTGTGTCCCAGACCTAAAGCAAAAGACCCAAAGTCACCATGCGAGCATGTATGCTTTGAGTCTTTGACATAAAACAGCTATTCAAATATCGAAAAGTGTTCTTATTATTTAGAAACGACTTCTTCGCCTTTGTAAGAACCGCAGCTTGGGCATACGCGGTGAGCTAATTTTAATTCACCACAGCTTGGGCATTCTTGCATACCTGGTACTGCTAATTTGAAGTGTGTACGACGTTTGTTTTTTCTTGTTTTAGAAGTTCTTCTTTTTGGTACTGCCATGATTAATCCTCCCTTTTATTCGATTCCTTATGACGCATTGCAACTAAAGCTTAGTGTGCGTTAATCATTCTCATCGTATAATTGTTGTAATTTTTGAAGCCTCGGATCGACTTGCACATTTGATTCATCCTGAGATGGGTCATTATCCAAATCATCTTCGTCAATAACTTCCCAACCTCGGCCACCAGTTAACATCTCGTCGCTATCTTCAGCTACGACACGCATTGGTTTTTCAAGCATGACAATCTCTTCCGCAACACTGCGCAAATCAATCATGCCATCTGTAACAAGATGATAATGTTCATCGTCCTCATCTTCGTACAAACCATCTAAATCAAACACTTCTGTTGTTGTTGTATCGAATGGCACTTCTACCGGAACAAGTGTCCGAGCACATGGCATCGTGTATGAACCACGCAAGCGCATATCGGCTACAACTTCAGTTGATTTAACGTTCAGAACACCGTCAACATGTACTTCTGACAAGTTGATAATATCTAACTGACGCGCCAAATCATCAAATTCAACGGTTTGATCAAATTTAAAAGGTTGTCCTTGGTATTTTCTCAATTGTGTTATTGACCATTTCATATGGCTTCACCTCTAACAAGCACAAAATTTATTTTAACTTTTGCTAGGCAAGTTGTCAAGATTTTTTCTTAACATGTTAAGTTTTGGTACAATACTCATAATGATACATGAAAGGACAGAATGCAAATGAAAAGTGTCGCCTTGATTACGGAATATAATCCTTTTCACAACGGCCATCTTTACCATGCTCAAACTGCCAAAAAATTAACGCAAGCAGACGTGTCGATTGCGATTATGAGCGGTAACTTTGTAATGCGTGGTATGCCTGCGATGTTCAATAAATTTCAACGTGCACGGATGGCCCTTGCTGGTGTCGATTTAGTGGTTGAACTGCCACTGATTGGTGCACTCTCTGCCAGTGATTACTTTGCAAGAATGGGCGTTCGCCTTGCCGACTACCTGGCTGCCGATGCGTTATGTTTCGGGAGTGAATCTGGTGACATTGACGCATTGCAACAAATTGCCACTCAATTGTTAACTTTAGAAGATACACCGTCCTTCCAACGAGCGATTAAGCAAGGGAAATCGTATGCACGTATTGTCTCTGAACATCTGGATGACAGTGTATTACGTGAGCCGAACAATATTTTGGGCATTGCTTACTTGAAACAACTGCAGGCGTTAAACAGTAACATCACACCATACACGATTCAAAGGCATGAGACGCATCACCATGAGCAACAGATGAATCATACATCGCTCGCAAGTGGTTCTGCGATTCGCCAAGCATTGGTTGATGGAAATCCAGCTTGGCAACAAATGGTTCCGAAAGCTAATAGGCCTCTGTTTGATCAGCCATTCAATGATCAAGCTCGCTTATTTGATTCTCTGCGTCTCACTGTATTCCAACAAGATGCAGCGGCACTCCGAGAAATCTATACGATGACTGAAGGCTTTGAACACCGCTTGATTAAAGTCATGCAAACAGCAACATCCTATGACGACTTAATGCAAAAGTTAAAAACGAAGCGCTATACGTATACACATATTCAAAGATTGCTGATGAACGTCTTACTCAACATTAAGTATCAAGACGTTACAGACGATATTCAAGTAGCACGTGTACTCGCTATGAACTCCCAAGGACAAGCCTATTTGAAGTGGTTAAAACAAGTTGCGCCAGAGCGTCAAATGATTACGAACGTCAATCAAAATAATGCAGCGTTTATTCAAAATGAAATTAAAGCCACTCGCATTTATAATGTGTTAACGCAACAATCGCAAAATGATTTTAATACGCCTGTTTATATTCAGTCCAAATAGTAACAGTGAAGTGATGACCGCAACCATCGCTCCACTGTTCTTTTATTCATTATTTGATTGATTAAACTTTGCCAATAATGCTTTCTCAACATGTTTTGGTACAAATTCTGAAATATCCGCATCGTATTGTGCAACTTCTTTCACGACACTTGAACTAATAAATGAGTATTCTGTTGAACTCATCATGTAGAGCGTTTCGACGCGACTGTTTAACTTTTTGTTCATTGACGTAAGGCGTAACTCATATTCAAAGTCACTGACCGCACGCAAACCACGAATAATCGTTGTCGCACCTATTTTGTCACAAAAATCAACGAGTAACCCGCCAAAAGAATGGACGTGTACGTTTGGTAGATGTGCCACAGATTCTTTAATCATCGCAATGCGTTCTTCTACGGTAAACGTCCCACTTTTTTTCATATTTCTAAGTACACAGACGTGTAATTCATCAAATCGATCTGAACTTCTTTCAATAATGTCGATATGGCCATTTGTAATGGGGTCAAAACTCCCAGGGATGACCGCTTTTGTCTTAACCATGACTGTCCTCTTTTCGTAAAATACAAGTATCAGTAAGGCCATAGTGATAGCGTTTCACTTCTTCAAAAGGTGCCGTTTTAATGACTTCACGATGGCTAAACTCACACACGATGATACCATTGTTTTTTAATAAATCAAATGTATGAATTTGTTCGAGCGCTTTATCTATAAGCCCTTTATCATATGGCGGATCCAAGAAAATAATGTCGAATTGTATTTCACGTTTACTCAAAGCTTTAAGCGCACGGTCTGCATTGTTGCGATAAACTTCAGATTGCGCTTCTAAATCCAACTTTTGCAGGTTGTTACGAATGACTTTGACCGCCTTAATATTTTGATCGACAAATATTACTTTATCCATGCCTCGAGATAAGGCTTCGATACCAAGACTACCACTTCCAGCGAACAAATCTAAGCCAAGTCCTTCAATGTGGTGTAAGCTGTTAAAAATACCTTCTTTTACTTTATCCATCGTAGGACGTGTGTTACGCCCTTCTAATGTTTCTAAAGCTTTACTCTTATGCTTGCCTGCGATGACACGCATCCTCTGACACTTCCAATCTTATTTTATTTTTACTATACTTTATGGTAAGGAGGTAGCACTATGCAACAATCTTTTATCGTACTTGGCAACGGATTAACAGACTTATATGAATTTAAAGCTTTAATCGATTACAATCACGAACGTATAGATCGCATTGTATTCTTTCACACGCCAAAGTCTCAAAAGCAACGTTCATCCGTCGCAATCATTATGCAGCCGACACCGAATCGGAAGTTCCAAGCCATCTATATGATGCTTGATGCAATGAACTATCCATATCCAGACGGCAATAAAAAATATACAATGATTCAATCTTTTGCCACACCGTATCAAATCGAAATGGTTGGCATTGATGTGCATGCACCTGATGACTATCCAGAGTTAGACTTATACTTTAACTATTTGAAAAGTGTACTTAGGCTGCAACGCTGGATACCCCCACTCGAATAGTTAATGAGACAACTCGTGCTTTTCCTTGTCATAAACTTTTTTTAGATATTTATAGGGTGAGCCACTAATTTCCGTGACATATTTCAACTTGCTTAATTTATCTACAACGTCATCGACACGGTCTGCATTGACATACATATACACGTATTTGAACTGTTTGTTACTGTAGACAATATGACCGTATTTGCGAATATGTCGCTCGTGTTTCATATTTTTTAAGTAAATAATCAATTTTTCTCGTTGTACGATTTCCAATTTTTTCACCTCGCACTCTATCTCTTATCGTACCACGATTTGAAGTATTGAGAAAAGCCGTAATATCGTTTTACTATAGATTTTAAGGAGTCGATTTTATGACAAAGACACGCCGTATACTTACAGGTTCAATTATTGGTATCGCGAGTTTAATGAGCGGTGCCATCTATATGACGAATAAAACGAAAGCGCTACAGAAGCGTGACATCAAACCATTCTTCCAACATGATGCACCGTACGTCTTTAGTCATCGTGGTGGGATGCAAGAACGTCCTGAATCAACAGCGCTCGCTTTTGATTACTCATCTTCAATGGGCTTGACTGGTTTTGAAACAGATATTCGCTTGACTAAAGATGAACAAGTGATTGTATTTCATGATGCAACGGTAGATCGCACGACAAATGGTTCAGGTTATGTGGCTGATCACACGCTATCAGAACTTCAAGCGTTGGACGCAGGTTATCGTTTTACAGATATTAATGGTAATAAACCGTATCAGAATCACCCAAAGGCTAAAATTATGACGATGGATACATTGCTACAAAATTATCCGGATCAATTGGTTAATATTGATATTAAAGATCATCCAGATAGCTATGAAGGACATATTGCACCAGCACGTCTGTATGAAGTAATTAAACGTAACCATGCAGAATCACGTGTTCTTGTAACAAGCTTCTATAAAGAACAAATCGCACGTTTTAATGCACTCAATCATCATGGTGAGATTGCGATCGGTGCGAGTCAAGCCGAAGTAACAGAGGGCATTTTAAAGTGTTATAGTGGTCTCGGACCTTTATATCGTGGCACAGCGGATACTTTCCAAATGCCAACCGTTCATAAAGGGCTTGTTCTCACACAACGTAAATTGGTTGCATGGCTGAACAAACAAAATATTGCACCGGGCTTTTATGGGGTTAACAATGTTGATCAAATGGTAGACCTAGCCAATATGGGTGTCCATACACTCGTCACTGACCGTCCAAAAGTCGGTAAGCAGTTTTTAAGTTTTTATCGTAACAAATAATAAATAAAAAGGAGCCGCCCGACTTGGACTGCTCCTTTTTGTATTTTAGGCGTGACATTGACAACCGCCACCTGAACCACAACCACATCCAGATTGGTTGAACAGCGGCGTACCCGCATCGACCTTTACATGTTCAGATACACTTGAGGCAAGTATCGTCACCACTTCATCTAACAACAACTGTAATGCGTGTTCACATTGCTTGAATTGAACGACCGTGTCATGCGTATCGTATACACGTTTCTGACGGCGTGTCTCCAACATCACTTCTTGATAATCGGGATGATAACGACCGAAACGCATCACTTCATCATACTGCGCCTTTCCCTTCATAAACGCTTGATAATAGCGTTGTGCCAGTTCATCATTATCGAGATTTCTTTTTGCTACGAGATAATTTTGATACACATCTGACTGTTGAATCATTTCTGCTAAGACGTCTGTTTCATCTAATACATTGACAAATGCTTCATCAAACATCATCGTGCTCATCTCCTCGCTCTAAAAAGATTAATATAAAGTAATTTTCATCAATTTTACCGCCCATTTCATCGTATTTGCCACTTAACAAGCGCGAACGGTGCGTATCAGAATTCATCCAACTGTTTACAAGCGTTGGAATATCACTAAAGTTATACGCCACGTTTTGCGTAATAGATTGATATGTTAATGGCGTTTGATTGATTAAATCGACTAAGTTGTTTTCTGTGAATTCTGCGGATGCGCCGTCCACAGATTGGAATAAATGTACTGTCGCCACATTTTCCAGCGTTGAATTAATCGCTAACGGCTCACGTTGATGTAAGCGACGCATCTCATTCGTCACTTCATATAACGTTAATACTTGGTTCGCATTTTGATCTGGATTTTGCATAACTTCTTGTGTTTCTTTTTTCAAATCCTGTGTTTCATCTCCATTAGACGAATAGGGATGAATTGCTACCAGTGCTTCTTTATCAAGATATCGTATACCGGTAATCTTATTGCTTTGCTGGTCAATAAATACTTGTGCAAAAAGATTATCAAATTGAATCAATGCTTGTGTTTTAACATCTTTATCCGACAATTCAAAGTGATAGTGTTTGCCTCCCACTTCAAACTCAGGCTCTGTAATTAAAGAATAGTTATCATACAAATTAGAGGCATCGTCGCCTATCGTAAATGGTCCAACTTCTTCACGTTTCGGTTGTCCTGTAACATACGTTGATTTGACCACGTTATCCTTGGCTGTTACTAAAATATATGCAGACTGTCGATGAAAGACATACGTTTGATAATCTTCAAGATAATGATACACACGATCTGCCTGACCGTACTTCTTTGTCACCTGCGTCATTGGCTCGCCTACTAATGTACCAATCCCCTCTTTTAACTTAGGGCTTTCCGCTTCCGTTGACTGTACAGGTTGTTTTGCTTTTTCATATTGCCGTTCCGCCTGCTTGTTTGGGTTTTCCAACACATCAAACTCAAGGCGCGGGGCATAGAATAAGTATACTAGAAAGCCGATTAGTAATAAGACGCCTAATATTTTAATCAATAATCGTTTCATAGCACACTCCCTTTGACATAAATATCCATTTATATCTTATTGTATCGTACTTTCTCGACAAAAATAAACGGACGCGCTCATTTTTTAGAAAATAGGTAATAAATAACAATATATCGTCACATAATAATAGCCGACAAAAATGAAAAATTATATTTTCACTTCTGCCGACTATAGCCGTGGCAATTATTAAAATTCAACTGGTGTTGCAGTCTCTTGCAATACGCGATTCAATGTTTCGATATTTTGACGCCCTTGTTCATTCATCCATGTGATTGCAGCTTCTTTACCTTCAGCCACATACTTTTCAACACCTTCAGCCCATGTTGCTCGACCACACAACACACCATTAAAGGTTGATTCTGATTCTTTCGCAAAACGTAATGTTTCTTGGAATAACGATGCCTTCACACCAGCACTTAGGAAGATAAATGGTAAATTTGTAGCGTTAGATTGTTCTTTAAAATACTGTGCCGCCTCTTCCTTCGTATAAACAGATTCTTCAGTCGCATATCCTTCAACATAGTTCATATTCACTGGTACTTCCACTTTCAAGACATCGACACCATATCGTGGGTCAGAAAATTCTTTCATCATTGTATTGACTTTATGCGGTTTTTTAATCGCATATTCTTTCGATGTTGCATCAGAAATATTGGCATCATATGACACTAACTCTAAAAAGAAAGGTAGATCTTCTGCATCACATTCTGAACCGATACGTTCAACAAATGCTTGTTTTTGTTCATTTATCGAATTAGGCTCATCCACATCATAATAAAGTAAAAACTTACAAGCATCGGCACCCGCTTCTTTCAGACGTTTAACAGACCAAACTGATAACAAATCCGGTAAACGTCCAGGCGTTGATGCGTCATAACCTGTTTTTTCATATGCTAAAAGTAAACCTGCATTGTCTGTTCGTACATCAGCTGCTGGCAAACCATATTCTGGATCTAATAAAATAGATGATGCATACTTCGTTAACTCCGACGATACAACTTCTTTAAATTCAACAATTTCTGTATCAGTCGCCTCAGTTCCTTTTGTTTTAGCAATCATTTTCTTTAACGCACCACGTTGGTCAATTGCCAAAGCACCTATAATCCCATTATCATTGCACAATTGTTTAAGATATTTTGTTTTTTGTTCACTTTTCTTCATCGTACTACGACTCCTTTTATACTTTTTCAACTTTAATTTGGTCATATAAAGTTTGATAATTCGCCATTTGCACGTAGCCAGTTGTTGCCTCCTGTGCGTTTAACATTCCTAGCACATTGCCTTGTTTTAATACAGCTTCGTCAGATTCTCCCCGCTCTAATGCAGCGGTCATACCGGCTACCGTAGCATCGCCTGAGCCTACAGGATTCACGACATTAATTTTTGGAATTGTTACACGATAAAAAGTGTTATTATGTTTGGCAAATGCACCTTCTGCACCAAGTGAAACAACGAGCCATTCAATCCCTTCAAATAATGTAGATGACAACGCTGCTTTTAAATCTGCTGTTTGTGTAGATACTTTACGACCTAATAACTCTGATAATTCTGTAATATTTGGTTTGATTAAGCATGGTTTTATATCGTGCTGTAACACTTGTTTCAATACTTCTCCGGCACAATCCAACACCACAGGCTTTCCTCGACAAACCGCTAGCATTTGACAATAAAAATCTGTCGGTAATCCTTTTGGTAAACTACCAGAAAACGACAATATATCTGCTTTATCCGCTAATTTTTCTAAATGTGACAAGAAAGTTGTTGCTTCACTTTCTTCAATAACAGGACCACTTTCTAAAATTTCAGTTTGTACGCCATCGTGTAGTATTGCTATGCAGTTACGCGTTTCACCACAAATTGGCATAAAGTCATGGTGAATGCCCGCCTTTGTTAAATCGTCTTTAATAGCTTCACCGAGCACACCACCAATTAAGCCACTTGCTATCACGTTTGAACCAAGCTGATGCAAAATCCTTGTGACATTCAAACCTTTTCCGCCCGCAGTTTTTTGTACATCTGTAACACGATTAACCGTGTCACTTTGTAACATTGTCATTGAATATGCAATATCAATGGAAGGATTCATTGTAATTGTCAAAATCATCTTGTCACCCACTTAGTCGTGATACTCACCGCGGTCCCATTTTTCAATAAATTCATCAAAGAAATGTGGATCCGCTTGGTTTTCACTTGCTGTTTCAACATGTGAAATTTTGGCAATCAATTTTTTATTTTCTTCGGTCTCCTGATATTCAGCTTTAATAAAGGCTTCAATAATGTCGCAAATTAAAAATTCGCCAGTTATACGCGCACCGAACCCTATCACATTCGCATTCAATTGTTCCTTAGCATATATTGCAGAAGTCATATCACGGACTAATGCACTTCGTATACCTGGCACCTTATTCACCGCATTATTAATACCAACGCCCGTTCCGCATAGACAAACACCTAAGTCTGCTTCACCAGTTGTCACTGCTTCACCGACTTTTTTTCCAAATATCGGATAATGTGTACGCGTAAAATCGTATGTACCAACATCTATCACTTCATAACCTTTTGCTTTTAAAAAATCAGATACTGCCATTTTTGTATCGGTAACAATATGGTCACAACCAATTGCGATCTTCATTTCACTCATCCTTTCTATTTTTAAGCCATTTTATTTAACATATCGACACGAATTTGGTGACGTCCGCCATCATAGTCTGCTGCTAAAAATTCCTTAACAATATTCAGTGCTAATTCCTGTCCAACAATTTTTGATCCCAACGTAATCAAACGTGCATTATTGTGTTCTCGTGTCATATATGCAGAGCGTTCGTCCGAAACCTCTGCCGCAATTACACCTTTTATTTTTGTGGCAGTGATAAAACTACCGACACCATAACCATCAATTGCGATACCCATACTTTCATCGTTTTGTTTGAGTTCATTGACGATTGCCAACGTTGATTCAACAAAATCTTCTGAAGGACTTTCACTTTTGTCTATCACCTCATAACCATTAGCAATGAGCTGTTCTTTAATAACGTCTTTTAACTGCATGCCATCAAGATCCGATCCAATTACAACGCGCATGATTCATTCCTCCTATTTTTTAATAATTAAACACGTCGTAGCCTTGCTATTTTTCTAATTGTGTCTTTGTTTCACTTTTTGACGCATTTAACCTTGTTACACACACATAATAAATCATAAACAAACATTTATCAACATATTATGTTTGTTTACTTTTGTTTTTGTGTTGACACACATTTTGAAAGCGGTTATTCTAAAAGTGTAATATACTAATTAAACATATTTAAACTCAGGGAGGAGCTGTTCTGTTTGAATCATTTATTTTTTGAGGATACCGTATACGTTTCCGACAAACAGACACAGGCGGAAGTTTTTGAAGAAGTCTACACTGATTTAGTAGAAAAGAAACTCGTCACGAAAGACTTTTTAACAAACCTTTTGGAACGCGAAGCACATTATCCAACAGGCTTAGATCTTTCTCCTGTTTCTAATGCGTTGCCAAACATTGCGATTCCACACACTGAAAGTACTTTTGTTAAAGCAACACGTATTATTCCAATCAAGTTAAAACGTGAGCTAACGTTTCATAACATGATTTCACCAGAATCAACAATTTCTGTATCATTTTTGTTCATGATTTTAAATGAAAATGGTGAAGCACAGGCTGGTATGTTAGCTCAGATTATGGATTTTATTAATTCAGTCGATAATGATGCATTAAGTGCCTTTTTCAATTTAGAAGACACATCTGCTATTTATCAATTTTTAGAACAACATTTTCATACGGGAGATTCTGTTTAAAAGACAGATGACATATTATCTTTACTAAGGAGAGGAATTATTATGATCAAAATTTTAGCTGCTTGTGGGGCTGGCGTGAATTCGAGCCATCAAATCAAAAGTGCATTGGAAACAGAATTAGCAAATCGTGGGTATCAAGTTACTTGTGACGCAGTAATGATCAAAGATGTCAACGAAGAATTATTATCACACTATGATATTTTTGCACAGATTGCGAATACAGATTTAGGATTTGATGTAAAAATTCCTGTAGTTGATGCAGGCGCGATTCTATACCGTATTCCTTCAATGGCAGAGCCTGTTTATCAAAATATGGAGGACGCTATAAAGTCATTGAATAAATAATTCTCAACCTTTCAATAACTTTTGGCGTTAAAAAAGGGGCGAAAAAATGAATACAATTATTGATATTGCCAATACCTTATTTAACCCGCTTATCAATTTAGGTGCAGCACCATTAATGACAATTGTGCTCACACTTATCGCATTATTTTTTAAAGTTAAACCTGCACGCGCATTAGAAGGTGGATAAAATTGGGGATTGCACTGACAGGTATCGGTGCAATTATCGGGATTTTAACAACAGCTTTTTCAGAGGCAATGACAGCATTTGTTGAAAGAACAGGTATTTCATTAAACATTACAGATGTAGGTTGGGCACCATTAGCAACAATTACTTGGGGGTCGCCTTACACACTTTATTTCCTATTAGTCATGGTCATATTAAATATCGTCATGCTAACATTAAAGAAAACAAATACTTTAGATGTCGATATCTTTAACATTTGGCATTTAGCTATCGTTGGGTTGTTTGCAATTTTCTGTGGTGCCAACTTATTTACAGCAACATTGTTAGTGATTTTTATTGGTGTGTTGAAAATTTGGAATTCTGACTTGATGAAACCTACGTTTAACGATTTGTTGAATGCACCTGCGAACAATCCAATGACAACAACACATATGAACTATTTGATGAATCCAATCATTATGTTTTTTGATAAAATATTCGATAAAGTATTCCCATGGTTGGATAAATATGATTTTGATGCAGCAAAACTTAACAGTAAAATTGGCTTTTGGGGTTCAAAATTTGCAATTGGTATTTACTTAGGGGTTTTTGTAGGATTACTTGCTGGTCAATCACCAACTAAAATCTTTACTTTAGCTTTTACAGCAGCAGTGTGTTTAGAGCTATTCTCTCTAATTGGCTCATGGTTTATTGCTGCTGTTGAACCACTGTCACAAGGGATTACTGATTTTGCAAACAAACGACTTAAAGGCCGTGTTATTAACATCGGATTAGACTGGCCATTCATTGCTGGCCGTGCTGAAATTTGGGCAGCTGCCAATGTATTAGCACCTATTATGTTACTAGAAGCCATCTTTTTACCAGGAAACAAAATCTTACCACTTGGCGGTATTATCGCTATGGGTGTTACACCCGCTTTATTAGTAGTGACACGCGGAAAATTAATTCGCATGATAGTTATTGGTGCCATTGAATTACCATTATTCTTATGGTCAGGTACTTTGATTGCACCATTTGTTACGCAAACAGCTAAATCTGTTGGTGCCTTCCCTTCAGGTTTAAGTGAGTCTGTGATGATTTCTCATACAACCATGGAAGGTCCTATTGAAAAGTTCCTTGGCTATCTTGTGGGACAAATGTCTGAAGGTCAAGTTACATTCATATTATATACTGCACTTGCATTGATTGCGTACCTACTTATTTTTGTCTGGTATGCCTATGAAATGAAAAAACGTAACGCAGAATACGCTAAAACCGAATAATTATTGTTTTAGGGAGTGGGACAGGAATCTCATTTATCAAAAAAAGATTCCGTTGTCCCACTCCGGCTGTGTGAAAAAAGCTTGTAAAAGCATATTTTCACGCCAGTCAGCTACTGCCAACATAAAGAAACAAGGCTCAGAATTGTCCGAGTCTTGTTTTTTATACAATATATTTTTCTTCCGTTTCAATTTTTTCATAGTGTTTTTGATTTTCTTCATCCGTAATCACAGCTGTCACATTTTGCAAATTATAAAACACAGAGAAATCCTTCTTACCTACTTTTGAATGATCAATCAATAAATATCTTTCTACTGAGTTATCCAACGCCAATTTCTGCGTCTGTCCTTCTTCAAATGTTGATGTCATCACCTTTTGCTCACTGAGGGCATTACAGCTAAAAAACGCTTTATGAAAATTCATATCTTTCAGTGCAATATTAGTAATTTCACCAACAAAACATTGTGTTGGTTCACGCAATTCGCCACCAAGTAAATAAATCGTATTATTCGCACTATGTTTATTTAATTCTTGAAAAACAGGCAAGCAATTCGTCACAATACGTAAATCATTGCCATTAATCACTTTTGCAAGAAGTTCCAGTGTCGTACCCGGTCCGAGAAAAATTGTATCGCCATCATTGATAAGCTGATTTGCTTTTTCTACAATTTTTTGTTTTTCTTCCTTATACATAATTTGTTTTTCATTGTGGGAAAGTTCAACTTGACGATATAAATCTTTTAATCTGGCACCACCGTGGACGCGTTCCAACAATCCTTGCTTTTCTAACTCATCCAAATCACGACGAACTGTCATATCAGATACGGATAACTTTTCCATGATTTTGCTCACTTTAACTGTACCGCTTCTTTCTAACAAAGACATGATTGCCTGGAATCGATCTGTTTTTAACATATTCTCGCCTCTTTCTTCTCACGTAGCATATCCTGTATTCAAGTTTAGCGTATCAAATTATACAACAATATTCTAGCACGAGTTGTTAATAATTCGATTTCTGCTTTCTAATTTATCAATACGCCAGCTAAATAAAAAACTGACCAACACGTCTAAATGTTAGTCAGTTCATTTCGTATTATAAACCAAATGTTGCTTTGATTAGTGATGTTGTTTCGCCACCAGGATATAGTACGTATAACAAGACGTATACGGCTACACCTGTAATTGCTGTAAAGAACCAGATGATTGATGCTACCGGTCCTGTTTTACGGTGAACATTGTATTTGTCTTTGAGACCTGTGAAAATCTGAATCAAGCCAAATACAGCACCGATTGTTGCAAGTGTAATATGGAAAAACAAGAAAATCGTATAATAAATGCGTACAGAATCTGGGCCACCGAATGCCGTATTACCGATAAAAATCGTACGGCTTGCGTAGATTGCAAAGAACGTTACGGCAAAAATCGCTGCCCATAACATGACTTTCTTATGTTGCTCAACTTGACGTTTCCAGATTAGACGCCAACCAATTGCTACGAGAATCGCACTGATTACAATGCATGTCGTGCTAATGGTAGGTAAAATAGGTAAGCTCATATTCTCATCCTCACTCAATTATCATTTAAATCATTTTAATCAATGAAATTACAACGACCAATGCAAAGAATACAACGAGATAATTCAAGGAATAGATAAACATTTTCGTTGCCCATTTCGTTTGGTCAGTTGATGCTTTGAAACTTGTTAAACCTAACCCAATCCATCCAAGATTAAGTAAAGTAGCTAACACAATAAATATTGTACCGAGTTCATGCATCACAAATGGTAATGGTAATAAGACGATTAACCATAAAAACATACCAATACGTGTTCTATTGAAACCTTTAACTGATGGTAACATAGGTACATTTGCTAGGCTGTATTCATCACTACGCTTAATCGCTAAGGCATAGAAATGAATCGGTTGCCATGCGAATACGACTGCGAACAATGCAAGTGCCATCACGCTCAAGTGACCTTCTATCGCTACCCAGCCAATGAGTGGTGGTACTGCGCCAGGAAAACTTCCAACGACTGTGTTCCATGTCGTATGGCGTTTAGACCATATTGAATAGAATGATACATACCCAATAATACCAGCTAAACCAATGACGCCAGCTGGGACGTTAATCATAAATAAGAGCAATTCACCTAATACCATCATGCCAAGACTAAGCATAACGAGATGTCGGTCAGAAATGCGGTCATTAACTGTTGGTCGATTTTGTTTGCTCGGCATCAACGCATCAATATCTTGGTCATAATAGTTGTTAATTGCACACGAACCACCCATGACAAGTGTCGAACCAATCATCATCACGATAAGTTCTGGAATGGACGCTAAAAATGAATGATGTGTCATGACAATCGCAAGCCATGCACCAGCAAACGCAGGAATTAAGTTTCCTTGCACGAGTCCCAACTTAACAACTTGTTTGAGCTCTTTGTATGAAATACGTCCAGTAGTTTCGGGAACTACCTCTGATTTCGACATTGATTTACCCCCCTTTTTTGTCATATATACCAATGATATATGAAACTGTTACGATTGACTAGCTTTATTCTGAAATTTTTGTGACACTTTAACGACATTCAAAAAACGTTGCGATTTGTTACACATTAGTAGAATGCTTTTTGCTATAATGTAAAAGAACAAAATATACTGAGCGACAATCCATTTTTTACTGGCAACAGGTTTTACATCGCTCCGTAAAATTAAATAGCATATCGAGGTGTTTAGCATTGTTTAAAAAGCGCAACCTTAAGTGGTTATCTGTACTCGCGACACTCATGATGATTTGGGTGCAACTCGGTGGCGCGCTTGTTACGAAAACAGGTTCTGAAGATGGTTGTGGTTCTGACTGGCCACTCTGTCATGGCGCATTACTGCCTCAAAATCTTCCTATTGAAACAATTATCGAATTAAGTCATAGAGCTGTATCTGGCTTATCACTGATTATTGTGTCATGGCTTGTTATCACAGCGTGGAAAAATATTGGTCACATTCGAGAAGTGAAGCCACTTTGTAAAATTAGCGTCGGATTTTTATTAATTCAAGCTTTAGTAGGTGCTGCTGCAGTTATGTGGCAACAAAATGATTATGTCTTAGCGTTACACTTTGGTATATCATTGATTAGCTTTGCCTCTGTATTCGTTCTTACACTCATTATTTTTGACCTTGATCAGAAATATGAAGCGAACATCGTACATATCGAAAAGCCATTACAAATCTATACATGGATTATGACTGGTATTGTATATGTAACAATTTATACAGGTGCACTTGTACGACACACAGAATCAAGTCTAGCTTATGGTGCTTGGCCGTTGCCATTTGGCGATTTAGTACCACATGGCGTACACGACTGGGTTCAATTAGCACACCGTATTATGGCAACACTCGCATTTATTATTATCATGGTGACATATATTCATGCGGTAAAACATTACCCAAATATCCGAACAATTCATTACGGTTATACAGCAAGTTTCATTTTGATCATTTTACAAGTCACTACAGGTGCTTTATCAATCATTACTGAAGTGAACTTGATTATCGCGTTACTACACGCATTGTTTATCACAATACTTTTCGGTTTGATCAGTTACTTCATTTTATTGATTTTACGTTCAAATCGTGGCGAACAATAATTGAAAAAACGCTTGTCATCCCAATCGATGACAAGCGTTTTTTTATGCGTCTTCACGTTCTATTTCAATTAATAAGTCCCCTGTTTCAATACCATCATTATTCTGTACATGAATGGCTTTAACTGTGCCTTTAAATGGGGCTTGAACCGTTGTTTCCATTTTCATCGCTTCTGTGATAATCAAGGATTGTCCCGCTTCAACCGTCTCATTCTCCGCTACCTTCACATCAATGACTGTTCCTGGCATTTGTGCCCCAATATGACTTGGGTTCCCTTTGTCCGCTTTTGGCTTAGCCATATGTGTCGCTTGAATATTTTCATCTTTAACTTGAATACGACGTGCTTGTCCGTTCATTTCAAAGAATACCGTACGCATACCGTTTTTATCAGGTTGCGTAATCGTTTGTAACGTAATGACAAGGACTTTCCCTTTATCAATCTCAATCTTAATCGTTTCGTTATCGCGCATACCAAAGAAGAAGGTTGGCGTATCTAATAGTGATACATCACCAAAGCTTTCGAACGTTTGCATGTATTGTTCATACACTTTAGGATATAGCGCATAACTGATAACGTCTTGTTCTGTGACTTCGCGTTGTTGCTTCTCTTGTAATTCTGCTTTTAATGCGTCAAAGTCAACAGGTTCTAGATATTCACCTGGACGTTCTGTCAATGCTGTTTGACCTTTAAGAATGACCGCTTGTAGTTCTTTATTAAAGCCATTAACTGGTTGTCCAATTTCGCCTTTAAAGAACGATACAACTGAGTCTGGGAAGTCGAGCTTATGCCCTTCTGATAGAACTTGTTGTTCATCCAAGTCGTTTTGAACCATGTAAAGTGCCATGTCGCCTACAACTTTAGAAGATGGTGTTACTTTTACAATATCACCGAACAATAAGTTAACGCGACGATACATATCTTTGACTTCTCCAAAACGTTCACCCAAGCCTAGACTTTTTGCTTGTTGACGTAAGTTTGAATATTGGCCGCCCGGCATCTCATGTTGGTAAATTTCTGTATGTGGTGACTTCATATCACTTTCAAAGTCACTGTAATATGGACGAATCGCATCCCAATAGTGAGATAAACGTTCGTGTCCATCAATATCCATACGAATGTCACGTGAGAATCCGCTCATCGCATAGTACAGTGAGTTACTGCTTGGTTGACTCGTTAAGCCTGACATTGCTGCAACGGCTGTATCAATAACGTCGACGCCGGCATTGATTGCTTGGTTGTATGTCAAAATACCATTACCACTCGTATCATGCGTATGCAGATGAATTGGTAAATCCACGGCTGCTTTCAATTCGCCGATTAATTCATAAGCTGCACGCGGTTTTAATAAGCCTGCCATATCTTTAATCGCTAGCATATGGAAGCCTTCACGCTCAAGGGTTTTAGCTAAGTTGACATAGTAATCTAACGTATACACATTTGAACGCGTCGTATCTAAGATGTCACCCGTATAACAGATTGTCCCTTCCGAAATTTTGCCTGCACGTTGAACTGCTTCGTTGGCAACTTTCATTTGTTCTACCCAGTTGAGTGAGTCGAATATTCTAAACACATCGACACCCGCTTCAGCACTTTCTTTAACAAACTTCTGAATAACGTTGTCAGGATAGTTTTTGTAACCGACTGCATTCGACGCACGCAATAGCATTTGGAATAGCACATTCGGAATGGCTTTTCTTAATAATTTCAAACGATCCCAAGGGTTTTCTTTCAAGAAGTTGTACGCCACATCAAACGTCGCCCCACCCCATAATTCGAGTGAGAAGTTATCTTGCATGACACGTGCCGTTTCAGGGGCAATTTGTAATAAATCATGCGTACGCACACGTGTCGCTAATAATGATTGGTGTGCATCTCGGAATGTTGTATCCGTAATCAGCACTTCATCTTGCGCTTTCACCCACTTCGCTACAGCCTCTGGACCTTGCGCGTCTAACATTTGTTTCGTACCACTTAACTGCGCAATATCACTTTGTTTAACAGTTGGAATAGCTGCAGGTTCAAAATGTGGCTTCGTGCGTTTTTCAACACTTGGGAAGCCGTTTATTGTTACGTTACCGATATATTCGAGTGTTTTCGTACCACGGTCTCGTGATGGTTGAATGACAAATAATTCAGGTGCTTGTTCTAAAAACTTCGTCGTGTAATCGCCTGATGCAAATTGATCGTGTTGAATCACATTGTATAAGAATGGAATATTCGTTTTGACGCCACGAATACGCATTTCTTGCAGTGAACGTGCCATTTTTTCACGTGCTTCTTTGTAGTTAATGGCATGTGTTGAAATTTTAACTAAAAGTGAATCGTAATAAGGCGAAATTTCAGCACCTTGGAATGCATCCCCTGCATCAAGACGTACACCAAAACCACCACTTGAACGGTAGGCTACAATACGGCCTGTATCCGGCATAAAGTCTTGTGTTGGATCTTCTGTTGTAATACGACATTGAATCGCATAACCCATCGTTTGAATATCTGCTTGCTGTGGTAAGGCAATTAAGTCGCCATGTAGTGATTCCCCGTCTGCGATTAATAATTGCGTTTTAACAATATCTACGCCTGTAATCATTTCAGTAATCGTATGTTCTACTTGGATACGTGGGTTGACTTCAATGAAATAGTAGTCATCTCCAGATACAAGAAATTCCACTGTTCCGGCATTCACATATTTAATTTGTTGCATAAGGTCTACAGCTGCACGACAAATCTCTTCACGCATCGCTTTAGATAAACTCACTGATGGTGCAACTTCAACGACTTTTTGATGGCGTCGTTGGACTGAACAATCACGTTCATACAGATGAATAATGTTTCCTGCTGTATCGCCAATCACCTGTACTTCAATATGCTTTGGTTCATCAATGAATTTTTCTATGTAGACTTCACTGCTACCAAATGATTTTTCCGCTTCAGACTTGGCACGTGTAAAGGCTTCTGCTAGCTCAGACGCTTCACGCACGATACGCATCCCTTTACCGCCGCCGCCACTTGTTGCCTTAATCATTAATGGATAACCTGCTGTGTCCGCGAAGGCTTCTGCTTCTGTCAAATCAGCCACTGGCCCATCCGTACCTGGAATCACCGGTAAGTTTGCGCGAATTGCTGTGGCACGTGCTTTTACCTTATCACCAAACATATCAAGATGCTCGAGTTCAGGTCCGACAAAAATGATGCCTTCTTCTGCACAGCGTTTCGCAAATTGCATATTTTCACTTAAAAAGCCATACCCCGGATGAATCGCATCGGCGCCTGCCTCTTTTGCAATTTGAATAATACGTTCAATGTTCAAATATGATTCGGCAGGTCCTAAATCTTCGCCGAGTAAGTATGCTTCATCCGCTTTGTAGCGATGTAATGCACGCATATCCTCTTTAGAATAAATTGCGACCGTTGAAATGCCTAACTCTGTCGCCGCTCGAAAAATACGAATCGCAATTTCGCCACGGTTAGCGACTAAAATCTTGTTGATACGTTTCATTGTATCTGCCCCCTATTTGATGAGTGATTTGAAGTGATTAAGGCAACCTGCTTCACACCATCACTTCTTATGTTTTATGACTTCTTGATAAGGTATTATTAATGTTATGATAATTTTTAGTTATCTTTCTTAATAATATTAGTTAATCAATAACCTTATTTTAAAACGCATTGCTTTAATTGTCAAAATTTTATATATATAAGCATTCT
>NZ_PPRF01000073.1 GCF_002902145.1 Staphylococcus rostri
ATTATAAACTAATAATAGATGTTGGAATGCGATAAGTGTCTTAGCATCATTGATTTCACGGTTTTTCACTGCTGCTTCAACATCTGATAATGAATAAAGAATCGGTTCAACAAACTCATCTTCATCTAAGTTCATATCTCCTTGTTCAATATCATCTGTAAAATAAATAGAAATCAATTCATTCGAAAAGCCGGGTGTACCGTACACATCACCAATATGCTCTAATGACTTGGCACGATAACCAGTTTCTTCTTCCAATTCTCGTTTAGCAGCCGCTTCACGGTCTTCCCCTATTTCCAACTTGCCGGCTGGAATTTCTAATAAGCCGTGTTCCAAAGGTTTACGAAATTGCTTAACAAGAATGACCTTACCTTCAGGATTCACTGCACACACTGCCACCGCACCATTATGTTTCACCACTTCACGATACGCCGTTCCACCGTTTGGCAACGATACAAGGTGTTTCTCAACATCAATGATACGTCCTTGATAGATGGATTCTTTTTCAATCGTTTTTTCTTCAAAATTCATAAAAGCCACTCCTTTTATTTTATGCAAGCTGTTTGATATGATAAATACATATAAAGTTTAGCGGAAGGAGCAGTATCATGCAAAAAAATATCTTGAAAAGTGGTATTGAACTATCAGAATTAGGCTTAGGCTGTATGAGTCTTGGAACGGATAGACACAAAGCTACTGAAATTGTAGAAACAGCGCTCGAATCGGGAATCACTTATTTTGATACGGCGGATATTTATGATAATGGTGAAAATGAAAAAATTGTGGGACAAATTCTAAGTAAATACCAACAGCGAGATGATATTGTCATTGGCACAAAAGTTGGCAATCAGTTGCAACCGAATGGCGATATGGTATGGAATCCATCGAAAAAACATATTAAAGAAGGCATTAAGCAATCATTGCAACGTCTTGGACTAGAACATTTAGATTTATACATGCTGCATGGTGGTACGATTGATGATCCTCTTGATGAAACAATCAGTGCGTTTGAAGAATTAAAACAAGAAGGTCTCGTTAAAGCCTATGGTCTATCTTCTATTCGTCCGAACGTCATTCGCTATTACTTGGCACATAGTCACATTGAAGTATTGATGTCACAATTCAACTTAATTGATAATCGTCCAGAAATGTTAATGGATGAAGTGCATGAACATGGTGTGAAGTTATTAGCACGTGGTCCTGTTTTTAAAGGTTTGCTGACTCAAAATTATAAAAATGCATTAGCAAACAAATTTAAAGACGGTATTTTTGATTATGATGCCGCAACACTTGAGGAAACAGTGAACGCATTACATGAACTAGAACCAGAATTAACAGCACTCAGCTTTAATTACTTGAAATCATTTGATGCACTCGGTTCTATTATTGTCGGTGCAAGTTCCCCACAACAATTACGTGAAAATGTGGCACAATATAACCAATCCATCGACCCGGCAATTGTAGAAAAAGCAAGAGCGCTTGTGAAAGACTTGAATTATACACAACACTTAAAATAATAAACGTAACAGACCAGAAATTGATGTGATTTTCATTAATTTCTGGTCTGTTTTCACTTCATTTTTGACATAAACAGTGGTTTGGCAAGTTTCTCAATAAATCTCGGTGCAATTTGGTAAATTTTTAACAAGCAAGCCATCCATTTCGGCGCATAAAGTTCATTTTTCTTACTATCCATAGCTTGTACGATAGACTGAACCACTTTTTGAGGGTGTAACATGAATAAAGCAAGTTTCTTTTTATATTTACCTTCTGGATCTGAATGATCGTGAAATGGTGTTTTGACAGGTCCTAAAAGCACATTTAACACATGATATGACGGTTCTTCAAAACGCAACGCATTCAATATATGATTCAACCCTGCTTTGCTTGCAGCGTAATGTGCAGCATTAGGTTGTGTCGCAAGGCCAGACATACTGCTCATTGCTACGATTTGAGGTTGTGCGTTTAAATAAGGCTTTATTGTGTTCAATAATAATGCAAAGTGTATCGTATTAAGCTGATACGTGGTCAAAACCTCATCAGGTGTATGTGCGTCCAACGACTTGAAATAACCAATGCCTGCGCTGTGTATAAAACCATCGAACTTTGTCCCCTTGTCACGAAATTGCACAAACAAGTTTTGAATTGCGTCTTTATCATTTAAGTCACACATTACAAAATTGATATTTGGAAAACTGTTTTCAGGAAATTTCAGTTGTGCTTTTCCAATATCTCGAATAAGTAATGTCAGTTGATGTCCTTTTCGATGTAGTAATTTCACAAGTTCTAGACCAATGCCACTCGTGCCGCCAGTGACAAGATAATGTTTGCTATACATATCCATGCTCCTTTACATCAATTTTCCGATTTATGTTAGTATAAATAATAGAATACGAATGAGGAAGTGAAAACTGTATGAAAATTGTATTTTATGGGGCAGGCAATATGGCACACGCAATATTTACAGGCATAATTAACTCTAAAGTATTACCAGCTGAGAATATTTATTTAACTAATCGTTCAAATGAAGCGGCATTACAACAATATCAGGCAGACTTAGGCATTCAATATAGCTATGATGATGCGCACTTATTAAAAGATGCAGATTATGTGTTTCTAGGTTCTAAACCACATGATTTTAATGATCTTGCGGCACGTATGCGTCCACATATTGATAGCAAAAATAAATTCATCTCAATTATGGCGGGATTACCGATTACGTACATTAGAGAAGCACTTGATGTGTCGAATCCAATTGCACGTATTATGCCAAATACGAATGCACATGTAGGCCATTCAGTTACGGGGCTCAGCTTTTCGCCAAACTTTGGTCCAAAATCTAAAGATGAAGTGTTAGAAGTGATTAACGCTTTTGGTTCGGCGATTGAAGTAAAGGAAGATCATTTGCATCAAGTGACGGCGATTACAGGAAGCGGTCCGGCCTTTTTGTATCATGTGTTTGAGAAATATGTTGATGCAGGTACAAAACTTGGGCTAGATAAGTCACAAGTGGAAGAATCTATTCGTGAACTCATTATTGGAACGAGCAAGATGATTGAGCGTTCGGATTTGAGTATGGAGCAGTTACGTAAAAATATTACGTCCAAAGGTGGCACAACGCAAGCAGGCTTAAATGCGTTAGCTAATTATGACATCGAGGGCATTTTTGAAGATTGTTTAAATGCGGCGGTAGAACGTAGTATGGAACTTTCTGAACAAGAAGAAAATGAATAATATCCAAATAAACAGGCGGTGAAAACTAAAATTTAGCTTTTGCCGCCTGTTCGCTATTTTAAAATTGATACGCATCAAAGTCTTGCACAAATTGAAAAGATTGCGTATGTGTGTGTTTAAGTTGTTGCTCGATTGCCTTTACCTCTTCTTTTGTATAACGGTTGCTCAGATGTGTTAGTAAGGCGTGTTGAATATTGCCGCGTTCAATCAGCTGTAGCACATCATCAATATGACTGTGATGATAATCATTGGCAAGTTTCTTGTCGCCGTCAATGTACGTCGATTCATGTACCATAACATCCGCATCTTGAGCAAGTACGAGTTCATTGTCGCATGGTTTTGTATCGCCGAAAATCGCAACAGTCGGCCCTTGCTTGTCAGGTGCTTTAAAATCGTGTGCATCATAGACGACACCGTTAAACTCAAATGTATCTTGGCTTTTAACTTGTTGATACTTTGGTCCAGGTTCCATGCCAAGTGCTTTTAATTTGGCAACATCTAACGTTCCAGGCGTGCTTGGTGCTTGTATACGATAACCATAACATGGGACACCGTGATTTAATGCGCGTGCTTGTACTTCAAATTGACCCACTGTTAAGTCAAGTTGCTGGTCAATCTCATTGATATGTATTGGATAGTTAAGGTGTACGTGTGTCAGCGACAAACTTGCTTCGATATACGCTTTAATCCCTTTAGGTCCAACAATTGTGAGTGGCTTACCTTCCCCACCTTGAAATGAACGACTTGTTAAGACACCTGGCAAACCATACACATGGTCTCCATGCATATGCGTAATAAAAATATGGCTGACTTTTCCTAATTTAATAGAATGATGCAAAATTTGATGTTGCGTCGCCTCTCCAACATCGAAAAGCCAAATATCAGTGGCATACGGTTCTAATTTCAGTGCAATGGATTGCGTGTGTCTGTCTTTCGTCGGTAGTCCTGCGCTCGTTCCGAAAAAAATGATTTCCATTGATGTGCCTCCTTTGCGTTATCCTATCATAGATTATAGTTGAACCGCGACTAAAAATATAGCATGATATAATTATAATAAAGCAGAATATATGACCATATGGGATACATGTTTTATAATGAGAACGTATAACATTACGAAGAATTGAGGTTTTGAATCTTGAATAAGACACATAATCATATTCCAGCGCTTATTACAATTTTTGGCGCGACTGGTGATTTAAGTCACCGTAAACTTTTTCCATCGTTATTCCATTTATTTCAACAAGATAACCTAGACGATAGAATTGCGATTGTCGGAATTGGTCGCCGTCAGTTAACAGTTGATGATTTTAGAGCACAAGTCAAAGCATCAATTCAAGCGCATGTTCATGATACGAAACATTTAGATCAGTTTATGCAACATGTTTTTTATCAACAATTAGACGTTAATAACGAAGCAAGTTATCAAGAATTACTGGACCTAAGTAACGAATTAGACCGACAATTTTGCTTAGATGGCAACCGTCTATTTTACTTAGCAATGGCACCACAATTTTTTGGTGTTGTGACAGATTATCTTAAAGCTTCAGGCTTAACTAAAACGACAGGCTTTAAACGTCTTGTAATCGAAAAACCTTTTGGTACGGACCTTAAGTCTGCAGAAGCATTAAATCAACAAATTAGACGTTCATTCAAAGAAGAAGAAATCTTTCGTATCGATCATTATCTAGGAAAAGATATGGTTCAAAATATTGAAGTGTTGCGTTTTAGTAATGCGATGTTTGAACCTTTGTGGAATAACAAATATATTTCTAACATTCAAGTAACCTCATCTGAAGTTTTAGGCGTAGAAGATCGAGGCGGCTATTACGAGTCGAGTGGTGCGCTAAAAGACATGGTACAGAACCATATGCTACAAATGGTCGCATTGCTTGCTATGGAGCCTCCTATTAGCTTACATAGTGATGATATCCGTTCAGAAAAAGTAAAAGTGTTAAAATCACTCAACGTTCTAGAACCGGAAGAAGTACGACACAATTTTGTACGCGGTCAATATGACGCAGGTGAAATTGATGGGCAATCTGTTATTGGTTACCGCGAAGAAGATAAAGTTGCTGAAGATTCAACAACACCTACATTCGTTGCCGGTAAAGTGATGATTAATAACTTCCGTTGGGCGGGCGTACCGTTTTATATTCGTACGGGTAAACGCATGAAGCGCAAATGTATTCAAGTCGTTGTAGAATTTAAAGAAGTGCCAATGAATCTTTACTATGACAAAGATCAGCATCTAGACTCTAACCTACTTGTCATCAATATTCAGCCGAATGAAGGTGTCTCTATTCATCTTAACGGTAAAAAATATGTACAAGGTATCGAAACTGAACCAGTTCAACTGTCATATTCAATGAGTGCACAAGACAAAATGAATACAGTTGATGCGTATGAAAACTTATTGTATGACTGCTTAAAAGGCGATGCAACGAACTTTACACATTGGGAAGAATTAAAATCAACGTGGAAATTTGTGGATGCCGTTCAAGAAGCTTGGAACAAGTTTGAACCAGAATTCCCTAACTATCCATCAGGTACAAATGGACCATTAGAAAGTCACCTACTATTAAGTCGTGATGGTTTCAAATGGTGGGAAGATATTCAATAAGTACGGCAATGATCCACGTGTATATATAAAATTGGCTGAGTTACATAATTATTCGTGTAACTTAGTCTTTTTTGATTTATAATAGTTCATAAGACTGGGTATTAAATGACGCAGAGTCTGGGACACGATTATTAGAATCTACGTGAATTCTCAAACTCGAACAATGTCATTTTATGAAATATCAACCCATTATTTAAGGAGTGACCAATTTTGGACGTTATCAAACATGTACAACAAGCCATTGTATATATTGAAGATCACCTTTTAGATACGTTTGATTTTCAAACATTGAGTGATTACGTTGGGATTTCTCCTTATCATTTGGAACAATCTTTCACAATGATTGTTGGTTACACCCCTTTTGAATATTGTCGTGCAAGACGTTTGTCACTGGCAGCACAGGATTTAATTCACGGTGCCAATCGCTTAATTGATTTGGCGAAACGTTATCGCTATCCGGATGCCAATGCTTTTGCACATGACTTTAGTGATTACCATGGTGTATCCCCTTTACAAGCCAAAACGAAGCAAGACCAACTCAAAATACAAGAACGTTTATATTTAAAGTTAACAACGACATCCAATCCACCGTATCCATATCGTTTAGAAAATATCGGCGACCTATCACTCGTCGGTTATTCTCGATTTATTCCGACAGCGCAACTAGATGACCACTTTATTATTCCGGACTTTCTTGAAGATTTACAAACGGATGGCCGTTTAAAAGATCTGATTCGTTACAATGATCGCAGCCCACACGAGCTTTTCGTTGTGAGCTGTCCACTCGATCACGGGTTAGAAGTTTTCGTCGGGGTACCAAGTGAGCGTTTTCCAGCACATCTCGAAGATCGCTATTTATCGGAACAACAATTCGCGGTGTTTAACCTACAAGGAGAAATCGATTTTGCGACAACGGAGGCTTGGCATTACATTGAAACAAGCCTACAGCTCACGCTACCGTATGAACGCAATAGACTTTATTTGGAGATTTACCCACTCAATATTTCATTTGAAGATGCCTTTACGAAGATTCAACTATGCGTCCCTGTGAATATTGACGCGTAAACAGCTATTATAAAATCGTGATACAGTCTAATTTTCAAGGTATTGATATATAATGCTTATACGCTAAAGTAATTTAGTTTTATGAACCAAAATCAGAACGATATGTTTTTAAGAGATCAATCATTATAAAAAAAAGCTGCATGTGATTAGGAAATGATCCCTAAATCGCATGCAGCTTTTTTAGTGGCATTTATGCCTGTATTAGTTTGTCCATTGTGTATGGAATGTGCCTTCTTTGTCTTTACGTTCATACGTATGTGCACCAAAGTAGTCACGTTGTGCTTGAATTAAGTTTGCTGGTAAGTCTGCACTTCTATAGCTGTCGTAGTAGTTGATACTTGCAGCAAATCCTGGAATTGCGACACCATTTTGTACACCCATAGCGACAACATCACGAAGCGCTTGTTGATAGTCTGTAACAATTGCTTTGAAGTAGTCATCAAGGAGTAAGTTTTGTAAGTTTGCATCTTTATCATATGCATCTTTAATTTTTTGTAAGAATTGCGCACGAATGATACAACCTTCACGCCAAATCATTGCTAATTCACCTAGTTGTAAGTTCCAGTCGTTTTCTTCACTTGCAGCTTTCATTTGATCAAACCCTTGTGCGTATGAACAGATTTTACTCATGTATAAGGCACGGCGAATCTTTTCTAAAAATGCTGCTTTGTCGCCTGTGAATGCCGCTTCTGGTCCGTTTAATAACGTAGATGCGTGCACACGTTGTTCTTTAAGTGATGAAATAAAACGAGCAAATACAGACTCAGTGATAATTGTCAATGGCGCACCTAATTCTAATGCGTTAATTGATGTCCATTTACCAGTCCCTTTTTGACCAGCTTTATCCATAATTTTTTCAACAAGTGGTTCACCATTTTCATCAAGTTTTGTGAAAATGTCACCTGTGATTTCGATAAGATAGCTTTCAAGTTCGCCAGTATTCCACTCTTTGAACGTTGCTGAAATTTCTTCATGATCCATACCGAGTAAGTTTTTCATCATGTTATAACTTTCAGCGATTAATTGCATATCCGCATATTCGATACCATTATGCACCATTTTTACGTAGTGACCTGCACCGTTTGGACCGATGTATGTGACACATGGTGTGCCATCAGCCGCTTTAGCAGAGATAGATGCTAAAATATCCGCTACTTTTTCATAGGCTTCTTTTTGACCACCTGGCATCATAGAAGGACCTGTTAATGCACCAATTTCGCCGCCTGAAACACCTGTACCGATAAAGTTAATACCGCTTTCTGCAAGGGCTTTGTTGCGTCGAATTGTGTCTTGATAGTTCGTATTACCGCCATCGATTAAAATATCATCTTTATCTAATAATGGTAATAAAGTATCGATTGTTTTATCTGTTGCTTCGCCTGCTTTAACCATTAATAAAATCTTACGTGGTTTTTCAAGTGATTGAACAAATTCTTCAATGGAATAAGTTGGAACGATGTTTTTGCCTGCTGATTCTTTGACCATGAGATCTGTTTTGTCAGCTGAACGGTTATATACAGAAACACTGTAACCGTGTGACTCAATATTCCATGCCAAATTTTTTCCCATAACCGCTAAGCCGATTACACCAATTTGTTGTGTCATATTCTACTTACCTCTCTTATTATAAATTACGGCTTAATTGTATCACATTATGTGATTTCAAACACTTATACTGCGTCATATTATGCAATCTCTATAAGTTTTAATACGTAAGCAACAAGGTCGACCATTGATTGAATCGCAATGCGTTCGTTTGTTGTATGAATGGCTTCGTAACCTACACCTAAAATAACCGTTGGAATGCCAAACTGACTAATAATGTTACCGTCAGAACCGCCACCACCAATTGTTGCATTACCACTTAAATTGAGTGCTTTAGCTGCTGCTTGTGCTTTTTGGTAGACGACCTCATCTTCACTAACTAGGAAGCCAGGGTATGACAGTTCTGTTGTGACATCAGCATGGCAGCCGAATGATGCAGCAGTTTCTTTAAATGTTTGTGCCATATGTTCAGTTTGGGCGTTGATTTTAGCTTCTGAATGCGAACGTGCCTCCGCCCAAATGTTGACAAGGTCTGACACGATATTCGTTGGACCGCCACCTTCAAATTTACCAATATTTGCTGTTGTTTCATCGTCAACTTGTCCTAACTTCATACGGCTAATCGCTTTAGCGGCAATGTTAATGGCACTGACGCCTTTATTAGGTGTGCTGGCGTGTGCGGTTTTTCCATGAATGGTTGCGTTAATTTGCATTTGATATGGTGCGCCAATTGTAAAACAACCCACTGGTACAGCCGAATCAATCGCATAGCCGTACGCAGCGTCTAACATTTCTTTATCTAACGCTTTTGCACCTACTAAGCCGGATTCTTCACCGACTGTAATCACAAATTGAATTTGACCATGTGGCAATTGCTGTTCTTGAATAATATGTAGCACTTCTAAAATGGTTGCTAAGCCAGCTTTGTCATCTGCCCCTAGAATCGTCGTACCATCTGAAGTGATGACACCATCTTTAATGATTGGTTGAATATTTTGTCCTGGCACAACGGTATCCATATGACTCGTAAAATAAATTTTTTCTTTTGAAGCATCTGTTGCAGGTAGTGTACAAATCAAATTATTCGCACCAAAGCCTGTTTTCTTTTTCGAGTCGTCTTCTTGTACTTGGAGACCGAGTGCCTCAAACTTTTCTTTTAAGATTGGTTGTATGATTTCTTCATGGCCTGTCTCTGAATCGATTTTGACCAACTCTAAAAATGTATCGACCAAACGTTCTTGATTAATCATGCAAAATTCCCCCTTTTCATTACATTACTAGTGTATCGAAATTAGACACATTTGCAAAATGAATGACCTATATCGCTACTTGTGAATTATATTTTATTAATGTTATAATTTGACTTAATCATGAGAAATTCTAATAGATACAATTGGAGGCATTTTAACGTGCAAGACAAGAAGTTACGTAAAGTATTATTGATTATCATGTTAATAGCGATTATTGCATCATTGTTACTAACAGGTATTGCGCCATTATTGAGTATGTAATAACTGAAAACAAATAAAGGATGTCCACGTTCGTTTGTGGGCATCCTTTTGTTTATGCAACTTGATGATAAAGCTTTAATGAACCGAAATTGGATTTAATGTTTAAGTATTCTTCTGTATCGTACAGAATTTGAATAATACTAGAGCGTGTGTAAAGCTCGTCGTGGGTTTGTGGTAATGGCAACGCGTCAATCTCCAGACGAATCTCGTACAACATATGTAAACGCATCGCTGTGTAGTTATTTTCGTTGACGTTGTCTGCCATTTCTTTAAATAATGTCGCAACTTTTTTGAGTAACACGTCATCGACTGTAATTAGTTTTAAGTTGTGATGAATACGCTGTAAGATCTCAACTTGGTCTTGACGCATATCAAAATAATGATAGTAGCTATTTTCGTTACGGACGAAATGATTTTTAACGTCTCTAAATGCAATCGATTTTGCTTGTTGTATCGTCAGCAAAAGTTTATCAAAGGATAAGTCACTGTCACGAATCTCCTTCACACACATCGTACTATACGTCTCAAAAATATGACGAATTTGAGATTCGATACTATTTTGATAGCTCGTTAGCTCTTTTTCAAAACTTGGCATAATGGTGTTCATAATAAATGCAATCGATAAACCGACGAGCAGTAACGTGATTTCATTGAAAATTAAGGCGACATTAATCATATCCGCATTAAAAAAGTGCAGCAAGATTACGATACTGGTAACAACACCTTCTTGCGTGTTAATCATGACGGTCAAAGGGATAAATAGCAACACAATCAGTCCGAGGACCCACGCATGTTGACCTAAAAGTGGAAAGATAGTCGCACCAAACCCGATGGCGATTAAGCATGAAACAAAGCGCGAGACGATGGCATGGACAGAATTCATCTTAGTGTCTTTAATGCATAAGACAACTAAAATGGCACTAGATGCATAGTTATCTAGTCCAAGTAGCTTGGCGATAATTACACCTAGTGCCATGCCGACCGCAGTTTTAATCGTTCACCAACCAATTCGGTATGGATTCAAACGGAACATACGGTCAACTCCTTACTCTGCGACACAATATTTATCGAATAATCGTTGTAATTGTGTAATCACATCCATCGTATCGTGACCTTCGATTTGATGACGTTCAATCATTTCAGTGATTTTACCGTCTTTCATTAATGCGAATGAAGGACTTGATGGTGCATAGCCTTCAAAGTAGTCACGCGCGCGTTGTGTTGCTTCTTTATCTTGACCAGCAAAAACTGTGACAAGTCTATCTGGTAATACATCATAATGTAATGCGTGCGCCGCTGCAGGTCTTGCCATACCACCAGCACAACCGCATACTGAGTTGACCATCACAAGTGTCGTACCGTCTTGCTTGAATACACTGTCAACTTCTTCCTCAGTTGTTAATTCTTCGTATCCTGCACGCACCATATCTTCACGTGCTTGTTTTACGACATTGTTCATATATAAATCAAAACTCATGTCCATCGTATCTACCTCCGTCATTTTGGATAATTCTATTTTACTAAAGGTCTGCATGCAATTCAATTTACAAATCTTTTAATAAATAGATGTATTGTCCAAAGTATAAGATTCAATACGGTTTTTAACGTCATTCAAAAATTGTCCTGCTTGTAATCCATCAAGAATACGATGATCGATTGAAATACATAAGTTAACCATATGACGGATGGCAATCATATCATTAATGACTACTGGACGTTTAACGATAGACTCTACTTGTAGAATCGCTGCTTGTGGGTGATTAATGATACCCATTGAGCTTACAGAGCCGAACGTACCGGTATTATTTACAGTAAATGTACCACCTGCCATATCTTGTGATGTAAGTTGATTATTGCGTGCTTTCTGTGCCAATGAATGAATGTCTTTAGCAATGCCTTTAATCGACTTATCATCTGCGTTATGAATGACTGGTACAAATAATTTATCTTCATGCGCAACGGCGATAGATAAATTGATGTCGTCATGTACAATAATTTCATCGTTTTGCCAAGAACTATTGAGCATTGGATATTTTTTCAATGCTTCGGCTACCGCTTTTACGAAAAATGCAAAGTAAGTTAAGTTGTAACCTTCTTGTGTTTTAAATGATGATTTATAGTGATTGCGTGTTGCGACAAGCTCAGTCGCATCCACTTCTACTGTCATCCAGGCGTGCGGAATCTCTTGCACACTTTGGACCATTTTGTGCGCGATTTGTCTGCGCACACCGTTAACAGGTATCGACTTGCCTGCCTGTGATGCTTGTTGTGGTGCACCGTCAGTTGATGTCGCTGGTTGTTGCGGCGCAGATACTTCATCATGTGTGTGTGTTGTCTGCTGCGCTTGTACGCCGTTTTCGATATACAATTCAATATCTTTTTTCGTTACGCGACCTTCAAAACCTGTGCCTGTGACTTGTGTCAAGTCAACATTGTTTTCAGATGCGATGCGGAAAACAACTGGTGAATAGCGACCATTGTTTTTCGGTTGATTTGATGTTTGAGCCGGTTTAACTGTGTGCACGTCTTCAGAAGTTGTTGTTACTTCAACTTTGTCATCATGTGTTGATTCAGACGCTGTTTCTGTCGTTTCAGTATCACTATCCGCTTCTGTTTCGAGTGAGCAGATCACTGTTCCAACGGCTACCGTATCTCCAGGTTCTACATGTAATGCCGTAATGACACCTGCATATGACGATGGGACTTCAGCTGTTACTTTATCAGTAATGACTTCACATAATGCATCGTATTCCTCAACATGATCGCCTACATTGACAAGCCACTGTTCAAGCGTTCCTTCATGTACACTTTCCCCTAGTTTAGGCATTTTAATATCCATAGTGTCGCCTCCTTAAAATTCAGCCAGTTCGCGCATTTTTGTTTTTATTTTTTCAGGATTAATCATAAATTCATCTTCTAACGGTGGTGAGAATGGCATTGCTGGTACGTCGGGTCCAGTTAAACGCATCACTGGCGCGTCAAGATCGAACAGACAGTTTTCAGCGATAATCGCTGCAACTTCTGACATAACACTACCTTCTTTATTATCTTCCGTTACAAGTAGACATTTTCCTGTTTGTTTTGCACGTTCAATAATGGTTTCTTTGTCTAATGGGTAAACCGTACGCAAATCGACTACTTCTACACTGATGCCTTCCTCTTCCAATAAATCAGCCGCTTGAATACAGAAGTTAACAGCTAACCCATAACTGAATACGGTAATGTCGGTACCTTCACGTTTGACATCTGCTTTGCCTAATGGAACCGTATAAAAACCTTCTGGCACTTCTTCTTTTAATAAACGATATGCTTTTTTATGTTCAAAGTATAATACTGGATCATTCGAGGCGATTGAGCTGAGCAATAAGCCTTTCGCATCGTATGGATTAGACGGGATAACAACGGTTAATCCGGGTGTTGAAGCAAAGACACTTTCAATACTTTGCGAATGATATAAGGCACCATGAATGCCACCGCCGAATGGTGCACGAATTGTTAATGGGACTTGCCAGTCGTTATTTGAGCGGTAGCGCATTTTGGCAGCTTCACTCATAATTTGGTTTGTTGCAGGTAAAATATACTCTGCAAATTGAATTTCTGCGATTGGACGTTTGCCCATCATCGCCGCACCGATTGCTGAGCCGACAATATTTGATTCAGCAAGTGGCGTATCTAATACACGATACATGCCATATTTTTCTTGTAAGCCTGCAGTGACACCAAAAACGCCGCCTTTTTTACCGACATCTTCTCCTAAAATAAATGTTTGTGGGTCTTGTTCTAAAGCAATATTCAACGCATCTTTAATCGCATCTAAGTATGATATTTTAGGCATTGAAAGGACCTCCTTGTTCGTAAACGTGTGTATATGTTTCGCTCGCATCAGGATATGGTGCTGCTTCGGCTTGCTTCGTTGCATCATTAACGATGGCTTTATGTTGTTGTTCGATGTCTTCAAACCATGCGTCATCAGCAATGTGTTCCGCTAATAAGTATTCCTTAAACAATTTATTACAATCAGACGCTTTGTCAGCTGCTTTAATGTCATCACTACGATAGCGGTCATCATCATCTGATGAATGTGCTGTAAGTCGTGTACACATCGCTTCAATAAGCGTCCCTCCTTCGCCATTTAAGGCACGTGTACGCGCTTCTTTGACAGCTTGGTACACAGCGATTGGATCATTGCCATCAACAGTCACACCGTGCATGCCATAGCCTTTCGCGCGATCTGATAAACGTTCCGCACCATACTGTAAGTCTTTTGATACAGAAATCGCATATTGGTTGTTTTCGATAATACAAATAAATGGCAATTTATGCACGCCGACAAAGTTTAAACCTTCATGGAAATCGCCTTGGTTAGAGCTTCCTTCACCGAGTGTTGATAACGCGACTTGCTGTGTGCCATCCATTTTGAATGTTAACGCTGCACCAATCGCATGTAATAGTTGTGTTGCTACAGAAGAACCTTGTGACATAATGCCAATTTCTTTTTTGCTAAAGTGTGACGGCATTTGTTTACCGCCTGAACTAATATCATCACGTTTCCCAAATACGGAATACATCGTTTCTAACGGCGTCATTCCCAAATATGTGACAAGGGCTAGGTCGCGATAGTATGGTGCAGTGACATCGCCTTTTTCCAATGCGTATGCTGCGCCAACTTGTGTTGCTTCCTGTCCTTGACAACTAATAACGAATGGGATTTTCCCCGCTCTATTTAATAGCCACATACGTTCGTCTATTTTTCTACCTAAGTCCATTCCTTTGTATATTGCTTTTAAATCTTCTTTATCAAGTTGTGCACTTTGATAATCGATCATCGTGTATCCCTCCTAGTGTTATAGATGAATTGCTTGCTTTTCGTATTTCAAACCTAATTCCATTAACAGTTCTGCCATGGATGGATGCGCGTGTGTCGCCATTCCAAGTTCAAGTGCAGAACCATTTAGAAATTGTAAAACACTCAATTCATTAATTTGCTCCGTCACATTTTGCCCAATGAGACTTGCCCCTATAATTGAACCATCTGCTTGGTCAACAATTAATTCCGCAAAGCCTTCTGGAGTGCCAGGTGACATAATCATTGCCTTACCATTCGTTTGGAACGCAGCTTTCACTGTTTTGACATCGTAGCCTTGCACTTTCGCTGCTTCCGCTGATAAGCCGATTGCTGCAACTTCAGGCGTTGTATAAATACATCGCGGCATTAACGCATAATCAATCGCAATCGGTACTTGTTGGAACATATGTTCAACAGCGATGACACCTTCTTTTGCACCTACATGCGCTAATTGTAATTGTCCAATCACATCGCCAGACGCGTAAATATGCGGTGCCTTTGTTTGCATATAGTCATTCGTTTCAATCGTTTGTTGCTCAGTCACGACCACTTCTGTATTGGAAAGACCTATATCAGCAATGTTGGCACGACGTCCAATTGCAACAAGGGCCATGTCTGCTGTAATCGTGTCATCTAATTCAAAAGTCACAGCGTCGTCAGTTACCTTTACATTATCTTCACTTAAAGCAACACCTGTATGGAAAGTTACGCCGCGTTTAGATAATGATTGCTGTAGTTGTTGACTGACTGCCTCGCTGTCATTGATGCGTATTTTGTCAGCCGCCTCAATCACATGCACTTCCACACCGATTTGACTGAAGAATGAAGCGAATTCTAGACCAATGACTCCAGCACCAATGATCGCAATGCTATTCGGTAACGTTGTCATCGCTAAAAGGTCATCACTTGTTACGATACGTTGATGATCAATAGGTAAAAACGGTAATGTCGCCGGTGATGAACCTGTCGCAATTAAGACATAGTCATTTGTAAGCAACTCAGATTGACCATCTTCATACGTTACAGAAACCGTACCACTTTGCGGGGAAAAAATAGACGGTCCTAATAATCGACCTGTCCCGTTGAATACATCTATTTTCTTTTGTTTTATGAGCATTTGTAGGCCTGAATACATGGATGCTACAATGCGTTGTTTGCGTTCTTGTACTTTTTGAAAATTGAAAGTAGGTGTGGAAGTAGAAATGCCATAATCTTCGGCATGTTGGATTAGTTGATAGGTATCAGCTGATTTTAAGAAGGATTTTGTTGGGATACATCCATTGTGTAAGCAAGTACCCCCGAGTTGAGATTTCTCTACAATTGCAACTTTTTTATCGAGTTGTGCGGCGCGAATTGCTGCTGAGTAACCGCTAATGCCGCCGCCTAGTACGACTAAATCATATTTCTCTTGTGCCATAATCAGTCTCCCCTAACCATATGTATTAATTGTAATCTTTTGATGATATGCGTGATATGCTTGTTCGGCTAATGTCACCATTTCAAATTCTCCTGGATATACGTGAATCGGTGCAATCCAATCAACGTAGTTACGAATTAGCGATATAAATGTTTGACTATAACTTAAACCACCTGTGAAGATGATTTGATCGACTTGCCCTTTTAACACAGCTGCACGTTCGCCGATTGTTTTAGCAATTTGTATGGCTAATGCATCTATTAATTGCTTCATCTCAGCATCTGTGTCATATTGTGCCATCATCACTTTGAAATCCGTAGTTCCCGTATATGCTTTAAGCCCTGCATGACGTGTTAATTGATCTTTCATCACTGCCACTGAAAAGTCGTTCTGTGTGGCATATTGCAGTAATAAATCATTAGGAATGCTACCTGAACGCGTTAATGCCATAGGACCTTCACCATACAAAGCTTCGTTAACGTCTATCACACGTCCATGTTGATGGGCAGCAACACTAATGCCGCCACCCATATGGACGACAATCACATTTATCGACTCGTATGATTGATGCACTTCAGCTGCATAGCGTCTTGCAACAGCCTTATGATTCAATGCATGGAAAATACTTTTACGTTCAATACCAGGTAAGCCGGTGTAACGCACTTCATCGAGTAATTCATCAATAACAACTGGATCTGTCGTATATACCGGGATGTCATAAAGCTTCCCGAGTTGATAGCCAATCATGCCACTTAAATTCGAGGCGTGCAAACCATATTGACCACTTGCTAAGTCATCGTACATTGGCGTATTAACAGTGTATGTGCCACCGACGATAGGCTTAAGCAAGCCACCGCGACAAGCAATTGCATCAATTGTTGTTAATTGAATTTGTTGTGTTTCGAGTGTTTGTTCAATGAGACTTTGACGCAATGGTGCCTGTTCGGATAATGATTGAGAAGTCAATGACATGTCGTGCATCAAGTTATGTTCAAATACGCATTGCATGTGCTCATAGACAGCAATTTTACTGGATGTACTGCCCAAATTTAACACTAAAATTCTCGTCATCGTCTCACCTACTTTTGAAATTTAAACTCGATTGGTTAAGTATACGTCTTTAAAAATTAATTTACAAGAATTTTCATTGCGAGTAAAACTGAGTTCACTTTGTTATCCAATGTATCAGCTCTTGACGTTAAAATAATCGGATAGTCGGCGCCTAGCACGACACTGGCAATACGTGCATGACCAAAGTATGTGAGTGATTTGTATAGCACATTACCGACATCAATATGCGGAACAATAATGACATCTGCATCTCCAGCAACATTAGATTGAATGCCTTTTTGAATGGCACTTTTTCTATCAATGATATTATCGAGTGCTAATGGCCCATCTATCTCAATAGTCATATTTTCATGTTGTGACACGAATGCCTTTGTAAGTTCAGCTGCTTGTACGGAAGAAGCCAATTTCGGATGTGCGACCTCTGTGGAAGACAATAATGCCACCTTCAATTGTGTATAACCAAGTTTTGATGTAAATGACGCGATATTATGAATCATCGACTGCATTTCTTCTTGTGATGGCTGTATATTCAATGCCACGTCTGAGATGAACATTGGCTTGTGATACGACGGAATATCGCACAGCGCAACGTGATTCAAGAAGCGGCTACCATGTCGACGGTTATCTTTTAAAACCGCAGATAACAATTTTGCACTTGTAATATGCCCTTTCATCAAAATATCCGCAGTTTGATTGTTTAAGTCGGTCAAACATTGTTCAAGTGCAGCTTCTTCTGAGTCAAATGTATGCATCGTTATACGTGTTAACAAATGCGGTGCTAAATCAAAAGAGCGAATAATTTCTGAGACATCTTGATGATTGTAGAATGTAAATGTCGCAGAAGTTGTTTCGAGAATACATATGACAACGCGAATACTCGCTTCGTTATGTGCGTTGACGATAGCGATATTAGGACTATGTGCAGTATCTTGTGTTAACAATTGATCAAATGACATAACTCATCCCACCTTATGCGTTAAATGTTTGATTTTGTTCAATCATTTCTTTGGCACTTTGCTTCGTTAAGTCTGTGACAGTTGCACCCGAGATCATACGTGCGACTTCTTCAACGCGCGCGTCTCCAGTGAGCTCTTGAACGGATGTCGTCGTTCTATCATCTTTTTCACGTTTTGAGATATAAAGATGATGATCAGACATTGAAGCGACTTGAGGCAAATGTGAAATACAGATAACTTGTATCACACTAGCAATTTGTTTCATCTTTTCAGCCATTTTTTGTGCGGCTTGACCAGAGACACCCGAATCAACTTCATCAAATAAAATCGCAGTTTGCCCGCGTGAGCGTACAAAAATGCTTTTTAGCGCCAACATAATACGTGACAGTTCCCCACCGCTGGCAATTTTATTCAAGCTTTTTAACGGCTCGCCTTTGTTAGGACTAATTAAAAATTCAATGTGTTCAATGCCGTCTTTTTGTGGCTTTTCGTATGGCTTAAACGATATTTCTAAATTCGCATCTTTCATTTGCAAATTTTGAATTTCCTGTACGATATGATCACGTAACGTACGTGCTACTTTACGACGTTCTTGCGACAAGTGTTGACCATCAATCATCAGTTGTTCAGCCAATTGCTGAATGTCAGCACGCAATTGCGCAGTGCTTTCCTCATAGTTTTCAATTTTGTTAATTTCATCTTCTAATTTCGCTTGATAACGAATTAAGTCTGAAATATCTTTACCGTATTTACGTTTTAAGTTGTTGAGTAAGTTCATACGAGACTCCAACTCATTCAACATCTGTTCATCAAATTCATTTTGATTCATTTCATCATAAAGCTGGTGTTTCGCATCTTCCAATGTGTAGTAAAATTGATCCACTTGTTCTTTAAGATGTGTATACGTTTCTGGCAAAATCTGATCAATTTGTTGCAGCTGTGTACTCAATTCGTGTAAGCGGTCTGTAATCGCATGCTCATCAGTTAACGTGATATAGGCATTATTCAGCGCTAAGCTCAACTGCTCAGAGTTCTGGATGCGTTTAATATCCACTTCAAGCTGTGCGACTTCATCTTCTTGCAACTTTGCTTCTTTCAACTCATCAAATTGGAATTTCATCAAATCCAAACGTTGTAATAATGCTTGGTCTGCAGATTCTAATTCAGCAAGTTCTGTTAGCTTTGCTTGATGCATCTCATACGTTTGACGATATTGCTTCAGCGCATCATCATAGGCGCCATCTGCATAACGATCAAGTAATTCCACATGGTACTTTTGTTTCAATAACGCCTGTGTTTCATGCTGACCGTGAATATCGAGTAGCTCTTGCATCACTTGTCTTAAATCATGTAGCGTTACAGTTTGATTATTAATACGACAGACGCTCTTACCAGAATTAAAAATTTCACGCTTTACAATTAAAAAGTCTTCATTAATATCAATACCCAGCTCACTGAGCATGTGAATCGCTTCCTGTGCGTTATCAATATCAAAAAGCCCTTCAATAATCGCTTTTTTCTCACCGTGACGTACAAAGTCAGATGAGGCACGCATACCAATTAGCTGGCCAATCGCATCAATGATAATCGATTTACCAGCACCCGTTTCCCCACTTAAGACGGTTAAGCCATCTGAAAATTGAATATCCAGTTCGTCAATAATTGCAAATTGTTTAATTGAGAGACTTTGTAACATCTATATCGCATCCTTATAACATATTAAAAATTTGTGTTTTAATGACGTCAGCATCTTCTTTACTACGACAAATAATCAAGCACGTATCATCGCCACAAATTGTACCTAAAACTTCTTCCCAATCAATTTGGTCTAAAATGGCACCGATTGATTGTGCGTTACCAGGCAATGTTTTCAGTACAAGTAAATTTTCAGCGCCGTCAATTTTGACAAATGAATCCATGAGATAACGGCCTAACTTTTCAAGTGGATGATAGCGTCTGTCGTTAGGCAAGCTATAAATGTATTGTCCAGATAGTGTCGGTACTTTGATAAGCTGCAGTTCTTTAATATCACGTGATACCGTTGCTTGTGTGACATTCATATCGAAATGATTAAGTCGTTTCACAAGCTCATCCTGTGTCTCAATTTGCTCGTTAGAAATAATTTCTCTGATTTTTATATGTCTTACAGATTTCTTAGGCATATTTTGCACCCCATAATGAATATTTATACATCGATTTTAGCATAAGTTGAATGATTATCATACTATTGCCCATTACACCCCTAGGCGATTTGAACCATAAAAAAGAGGTTGGACACTATATGTATGTCGCAACCTCGTTATATGTTTCGTTATTTTAAAAGTTTGAGTACTGTTTGTTCGATTGAAGCGGCGTCTAAACCAATATCCGCTAAGATACGTTCGACATCACCATGTTCAATATAAACATCATCAATACCTAAACGCTTGATTTTATTGTGGTAACTATTGTCTGTCATAAAGTTACTAATTTGACTACCGAGTCCACCGTTTAACATATTTTCTTCAACAGTGACAATCGGAATATTAGACGCGCCAAGTTCATGTAACATCGCCGTATCCATTGGCTTAATGTATCGCGCATTGATAACTGTCGCATGAATACCTTGACGTTCAAGAGAAGCGGCCACTTCCGAAATCGTTTCGACAGTTGGACCATAGCTGATTAACGCAACGTCAGTACCTTCTGCAAGACGCTCCCAGCTACCGATTGGTAATTGTTGTCGTTGCGGCAAAATGTCTACACCTAAACCATTACCACGAGGGTATCTAATAGCGAGAGGTCCTTGTTCATAATGCATCGCCGTGTACACCATATCTTTCGCTTCGTTCTCATCTTTTGGCATCATCACAATCATATTAGGAAATTGTGTCAAAAAGCCAATGTCGAATACACCTTGATGTGTCTCGCCATCTGCACCGACAAGTCCAGCACGGTCAACACCAAATATGACATTCAGATTTTGACGATCCACGTCGTGTAACACTTGATCATACGCACGTTGTAAAAATGTTGAATAAATCGCTACATATGGCTTCATACCTTCCATAGCAAGTCCTGCCGCCATCGTTACCGCGTGCTGTTCAGCAATACCGACATCAAAAAATTGTTCCGGTAGTTCTGATTGGAACTTCGTTAACTTTGAACCGACAGGCATTGCTGGTGTAATTGCGACAACGCGTTTGTCATCGCGCGCATATGATAAGATTTCATCAGACATTAATTGGCTCCATGATGGTCCTTTTGGTTGTCCTTTGATTTGTTCGCCTGTATCTAGTTTATAAGGTCCAAGGCCATGCCATGTGCCAATTTTATCATTTTCAGCTGGATGGTACCCTTTTCCTTTTTTGGTTACAACATGAATTAATACAGGTTTATTAATAGAATCTGCTGTAGTAAGTGCATGGTCTAATTCTTCAAAATTGTGACCATCGACGGGTCCGATATATCGAATGCCTAACTCTTCAAAAAACGCCCCATCTACTACAAGATATTTTAAACTATCTTTAATACGATCTGCTGATTCACGTAAACGACTTCCCCCTGGTAGTCGACTTAACACCGTCTCAGCATCCACTTTAAGTCGATTGTATCCTTGATTCATACGAATACGACCAAGCATATTATGCATCGCGCCCACATTAGGTGCGATACTCATTTCGTTGTCGTTCAAAATAATCGTCATATTCGTACGGTCATGACCGATACTATTTAATGCTTCTAATGCCATACCACCAGTCAGTGCCCCATCACCAATCACTGGTACGACGTGATTATTATGACCTAAAATATCACGAGCTTTCGCCATACCCATGGCAGCTGATAGAGAAGTAGAGCTATGTCCGGCTTCCCATACATCGTGTGCTGATTCTCTTAATTTTGGAAATCCACATAATCCTTTATATTGTCTTAATGTATCAAACTGATTTGCTCGGCCTGTCAAAATTTTATGGATATAACTTTGATGGCCAACATCCCAGATAATTTTATCTTTTGGACTTTGGTAGTGTTTATGTAAAGCGATTGTTAACTCTACCACACCAAGATTGGCACCGATATGCCCACCTGTCACCGCGCAAGTTTCTATTAAAAATTGACGTATATTTTGGCTGAGTGATTCAAGTTCTTGAACAGAAAGACTTTTTAAGAATGATGGATCCTGTATAGTACGTATATCCATTTATATATCACCCTTTATCTTTATCTCTTACGATTATAACTCATTTATCTATCGAGATAT
>NZ_PPRF01000074.1 GCF_002902145.1 Staphylococcus rostri
TAACAGATACAGTAGCACCAGATGCACCGACAGTAGACCCAGTGAAAGCTGGCGACACAGAAGTGACAGGTAAAGGTGAACCAGGATCAACAATTATAGTTACATTCCCAGACGGTACAGAAGGCACAACAACTGTAGATAAAGACGGTAACTGGACTGTTAAAGTTCCAGATGGTACAACAATCAAACCAGGTGACGAATTAGATGTAACTGCGACAGATGAAGCAGGAAACAAATCAGACGTTACAAAAGTTAAAGTACCAGATACTGACAAAGATACAGTAGCACCAGATGCACCGACAGTAGACCCAGTGAAAGCTGGCGACACAGAAGTGACAGGTAAAGGTGAACCAGGATCAACAATCACA
>NZ_PPRF01000075.1 GCF_002902145.1 Staphylococcus rostri
AAACACTATCATACAGAGAGTTAAAGTAAACCAAAAATATTTAAATAGTAAGAATTAAGTCAAATAATCACTAGTGTCGCATAAAAACATTTAAACTTTAGTAATCAAAAAGAATTTTCTGTAAATTAATTTCAAGTACAAAAAATTCCTTTATACTGGTTAGAGGTAGTCATACTTATCCAAATCCAATACAAAGGAACTACACTATGGATAATTCTACTAGTAAATCATCATTTGGACAATGAATTTCCCCCTTAAATTTTGAAAAGTTGATCATTACGTGAAAATGTCTCATATAGACTGCTATACAAAAAAGTTAAACACGAATTACTACTTTTATTTGTTAAGTGCTTTCCTTTTTTAAATTCAATGTTCTTGATTTTCATTCAGAATGCTCGTGTTGTTTAATGTAACACTGATTTAAATTTATACATAATGTGTTTCTTTTGCGTTCTATTTGTGATTCCATTTAGATAATTATTAATTCTTTTTAACTACAAAAACTTATTATTGAAATCACTTTACTCAATAATTTGTAGCTAACTAAAAATTAAATTTTTGCGATTTTAGCGACAAATATATCTCCAAATAACCAAATTATCAAAACACGACTTCCCCACTCAAATGAAGAAGTCGTGATTTTTCTATTGTTCTTTTGACATGTAGTAAGATTTATCGCGTAAGAAAAAGCTGAGTACGAGTGCAAGCCCGCTTAATGCTGTCGCAACCCAAAATGCGCTGTTAACGCCATCTACTGCTGAAAGTTCATTGACAAACTTTAATATTGCAGCTGTTGCTTGTTGTTCGCCGCCTAATTGTTGTGCGAGTGCTTGCAACTGATCTTGAATAAATGGATTTGTTTTATCTAAATCTTGCTGGAATGTCGCAAGGTGTGTTTCACTTTGTTGTGTCATAACCGTTACTAAGATCGCTGTACCGATAGATCCTGCTAATTGACGCATTGTATTAATCAACGCATTGCCATGAGAAATGAGTCTTGCTGGTAATGAATTCATACCTGCCGTCATAATCGGCATCATAATAAAGCTCATACCGAAAGAACGTACGATATAAATCCATAAAATTGATGAATACGGTGTGTCCATCGTCAATTGTGTCAGTTCCCATGTACCATACGTTGTAATTGCTAATCCAATAATCGCTAGTGGCTTAATACCAATCGTGTCTAATAGTTTTCCGGCAATAGGTCCCATAAAGCCCATAATCAAGGCACCTGGTAACAGTAACAATCCTGAATCAATTGCTGAGAAACCACGTAAGTTTTGTAAGTATAGCGGTAGCAAAATCATGCCACCGAATAGACTCATCGTCACAATCATGTTGATGGCTGCTGTAAGTGTGTACCCTGGATACTTCAGCACTTCAAAGCTCAACATTGGGGATTTCATCGTCATTTCACGTACAACGAACGCCGCCGTAAAAATAATACCTAACGTTAACATGACAATAATTTTTGTTGATGTCCAACCGTCGTTACCCGCTTCACTAAAGCCATACAGCAAGGCACCAAAACCAATTGTACTAAAAATAATACCTGGAATATCTGCTTTAGGATGCGAAGTACGTTGATACATACCGAACCAAAAATATGCGACAACTAACGCAACAATCGCCACGACAAACATACCAATGAACATTGTATGCCAATCGTAATGCTCTACAATATAACCAGACAGTGTCGGACCAATTGCTGGTGCTAAAATCATCGCAATACCAAGTGTTCCCATGGCCATCCCACGTTTCTCAGGTGGAAAGATTGTCATAAATACATTCGTACCAAGTGGCATTAAAATACCTGCACCGGCCGCTTGAAGCACACGCCCTGTCATCATGATTGGGAAGTTCCAAGCAATCCCACAAACGAGCGAGCCAATTGCGAAAATTAACATCGAGAATAAAAATAAACGACGATATGAATATTTCTCAAATAAGAACGCACTGATCGGAATCAAAATTCCGTTAACTAACATAAATCCTGTCATCAACCATTGACCTGTGGCTGCCGTAATATTAAAATCTGTGTTAATTTTTGGCAGTGCAGTATTTAATAGCGTTTGGTTTAATATCGCAATAAACATCCCAAATAACATCGCTGCTAATACTTTATTACGTGAAATGCCTTTTTTAAATCGATAGCCAACAACGGATTCTCTCACTTGGTCACCTACTGTTTCATGTGACCCATGTGTTGTGACCGTATCTGTCGTATCATAACGTTGGTCGACTGAACTTGTAGACTCAGTTGACGCTTGAATGTCACGTTGTTTTTTCTTATTACGCCGAAGCAACATGAGGTTCATCAACACAATCACGATTAGTGAAACGATGCTATATATCATCACAAACATCTGATGACCTCCTATATTAGTTTTTGTGAATACTTACTTCTGCGTTCATACCTGGTAACACACGATTTGATGGCTGACTATCAAATTCAATTTTTACCGGTACAACTTGTGTTACTTTTGTATAATTCCCATCACTATTTGATGAAGGCATTAAAGAAAAGCTAGATGCTGTCGCTTGACCAATATGAACCACTTTCCCTTTAACTTTAGCGTCTTGGCCGTCGATCGCAATGTCTACTGTTTTTCCTTCCTCAATATTTTTAATTTTTGTTTCATCAATATTCGCTGTGACATAACGTTTATCTAAGTTATACGCATATGCTAAAGGTTGACCTGCTTGAGCGATACTTCCTTTTTGTGCTGCTAATTTTACAATAGTACCTTCTGCTGGCATCGGAATGTCCATTGATTGCACATCACCAGTTTCCGACTTCACTTGCACTTTCGCAAACGTATCACCTGCATTTAATTTATCGCCTTCTTCAACATCAAGAGACGTAATTTGTCCTGATGCTGGAGCTGCAATTTTAATTTGATCTCCATCTACTTGTGCATTTTCTGTTTTAACATAATTGGCTGATTGGTTATAAAAGTAAAAACCTCCAATACCAATAATGACTAATAATACAATCGTTACAATGTTAATCATAACTAACTTCTTCATAATGACTAACTTCCTTTCTAAAAAAATCAATATCCTGTATTATAGAACCATCATTTCGCACATGCCACAGACAATTTTTTAAAATGTGTCGGATACAGAAATTAAATAAATGGTGATCTTATGACAAAAACAAAAGCATATTATGAAATATGTAAAGCCCTAATTAGGCTACTTGAACACGATGACTTTGAAGCAATTACAATTAAAGAAATTTGTGCAGAAAGCGGTGTGCATCGCTCAACATTTTATGCACATTTTGAAGATAAATATCAATTATTAGAAGTTATCAAGCAATATCACATGAAGCGTTATAAACGGATTATGGCATCAACAACGTATACACTTGAAAATAGTACGTTGAAAGAAACGAAAGCACGTATTTTAAAATCTTTCCGCTTACTCTTTCGATATATCTTACGTTATGAGTCATTTTTCAAAACCATTCTTGTGACCAATCCACAACAAGACATTGTGAGAGATTATATGCGCTATACACAACAAACCTATACTGCCATGTTACAAGCTTTACCAGAGATGCAGCATTCTGATTACTTTATTTATTATACGATTGGTGGCGAACTGGCGATTGTTTATAAATGGTTATCAACCAATTGTCACGAAAGTCCTGAAGAGATGGCAGAAATTTTATATCATAACTTAATCAAAATTAATCGGTAAAATGTGAAAAATCATCGTTTGTCGTTTTTCACAGATTAAATATCGGATATATATTTAATTCCACTCAAGCATTAGTTCACAAAAAATTAATAATTTATCAATATTAATACCCCAAAACGTGTAAAAACGTGGTACATTATTTATAAGCAAATATATGGGTAGGGATCCATATCACTTTGTGCTTTCATTTTCAAAAAAGTTCTCCAATTCAAAAGCCTGTTTCCCCTGATAGCGTAGCGACTATCAAGAGAAACAGGCTTGTTTTTTAGCTATTTAATGATGACTACTATGTCACTTGTATTAATTTTTCATGTTCTATTTTATAAATATCTGTATAATGCTTTGGGTTCACATGTTCATCGTGTGTAATCTCAATCACTGTCTCTACTTCTTGATGAATGACTTCCCTAATAAAAGTTGCATTCTCTTTATCGAGTCCAGCTGAAAACTCATCAAGTAAGATAAAACCCGGTTGTCTTATTAAAATTCGTGCTAAGGCAACGCGCATCTTTTGACCGCCTGACAGACGCTCGCCATTTACACCTGCAAGATAGTCTAAACTATGTGTTTGAATCAATTCTGTTAAGTTACATTGACGTATGACATAACGTAACTGTGCATCATCAAAGTCATCACCTAATGTAACATTAAATAAAATGGACGCATTGAATATGAACGGTTGCTGTTCAAAATAATAGAGATGTTGCGTCAATGTAGCAAACGACAGTTTATCGCCTGGCATATTGTGATACCAAATCGTACCCTCTTGTGGCGTTTCCAACTGTAACAACAACTTGAAAAATGTTGACTTTCCGCTGCCAGATGGTCCTTTCAATAAAATGTGATTGCCTTTATTTATCGTTAAATGAATATCCTTAAAAATCATACGTTCGCCATATTGATGAGACACATGCTGAAACTGTACGGGTAAAATCGTATGTATGGATGAATGCGTCATTGTATTCTGCGCATCTTCCAACGCCAAACTATCCATTAACTCATCATACTTTTTCACAATCGTATAAGAAGACCTTAACTTGTTGAAATGATCAATCGCATTGACTGCTGGAATGACAATTCGATCGCTTGCCAAATACACTGCCATCAATGCAGCTAATGATAGATTGCCATGAATCACAAAAATTCCGCCTATAAATAAAGGGACGAATGCACTAATGCCTGATAATAAATTTGTGACCCAGTTAGATTGATAGAGATTTTTCTGTACGTCGTAATTACTGTCTTCCACATGGTTTAATTCTTTCGTTAACTGTGACACAAAAAACGGTTGTTTATTAAACACTCTAACTGTTGTCAGTGCACCAAAGTATTCGTTAAGATGGTCGACAAATTGTGAAGAATCGTGTGACCATGTATCCGTCGACTTCTTAATTTTATTTTTATAAATTTTAGGTGTCACAACAGGAATAATGGAAAATACAATAAATAATAATCCGAGTTGATAATCTATCACAAGCACATATGTCGCTGAAACGACTGAAAATGTCACACAATATATGAACAGAAATAACGACTTAATATAATTCGTCTCCAAAAATTTAAAATCATTGACCATAAAACTTAATAAATCTGAACGTTGTGTCGCATTGTTCCCGCCAAAGTACTTGCTAATAAGTTGTTCTTTATAATGATTGTTAAAATCTCTTATAAATTTCTGCTGATACAGGTTCCATAAATATAAACCTGTTCGAATAATACCATAGCCGACCATACCAAATATAAAGTAATTGATAAGCGAAGAAAGACTTTTAGTTTCGACAGATCGAATAATCCCTGCGATCAGTGTTGGTATTACAAGACCGTCTAAGGCTGTGATAAACATAAAGATATACAGTAAAATCAATTGAGGTGTCAGCAGTTTAATCTTCATATTTGACCTCCTATCAACATATCTGATTGGACAAATGCAATGTATATTTAAAATTTTAGTTATACATTTATTGTAGCAAAACTTACTCGTATTAATAAACAGAAAATTCAAATATTTTATTACTAACGAGAATAACCCCCAATCACCGAATTCAGCTGTATGCCAAGTTCAATAACTGAGGGTTGTCAGTGTGTTCTATTCGTCTAGCATTTTTTCTACGTCTTTTTTACGTGTGTCCAAAATAAGCTGTGACAGTTCATCTTTATCCATACGGCGAAGTTTCGGCAAACGAATAAAGAAGAAGATTAATCCGAGTAGTGTCCAGAAACCTAACGCAATATGCGATGGTAAAGATAATGACGCTGGTGAGATTGGTAATAGCAATAGTGCTAGGAAAATAAATGAAATAATCGCACCTAAAATCGCGAATGTTTTATAAACCGGACCGTACGTCTTACTTTGTTTGTCATAACTAAACAATTTTGCAGCGGCCAGACACGTAACAAAGTATGCGATAGATACGCCTGTTGACGACATATCTACAATCCATGTTAACGCCGTACGTCCTAACCACGGTGCAATCAATGTTAACGCAACTAGGAAAATGATCGCCACATACGGTGTCTTATAACGTGGATGCAACTTACTAAAAACTGTTGGCATAATACCTGAACGTCCCATTGAGAACAGTAAACGACTGGCGCTCAATAAGAAACCGTTCAATCCGGTAAAGATACCCATAATAATCGCAATCGCAAGTGCACCTAGACCAATATTACCAAAAGCCTCACGCGTTACCGCACCTGTCGCCCATAGCCCATTATCAGGTGCTGTTAACCAGCCAGTATATAAAATCATTAAAACATACGTTACTGCCGCGGCTAACAAGCTATATACGATTAACTTAAATGTTTTGTTTGGCGAAAAGTTAAATTCTTCCGCTGTTTGTGGGATATTGTCAAATCCAACATACGCCCACGGTGCAACGGCTACAATCATGACAATCGCTTGGAACCAGCCATACTGTGTGCCATGATACGGTTGTAGATGTTCTAATGAGAAGTTTGAGCCGAAAAATGAGCTCACAAACATTAAAATAACAACGATAACCATTGCGATGCAGAAATAAAATTGTAACGAACCTGAGACGCTCGCACCATAAATCGTAATTACCATAAAGATCAATAGCAATGCTGATGCAATTATAATCTCAGTAATATAGACGTCCCAGCCAGCAATTGTATAAAGTTTACCGACTTCAATCGCATCAGGAATTAAAAATTTGATAAGTAGACTAAACGCCGTCGCATTCAAGGCTACAACACAAATATAACCAAATGTTAAAAACCATGATGAAAAGAAGCTGACATAACGTCCAAATCCTAAAAAGCTAAATGCAAATGCCCCACCGGAAACTGGAAAGCGCTCAACTAACGCACCATAACTCACAGCAATAATCATCATCAGTAATGCCCCAATAAATATACCGATAGATGCTGCAATTGGTCCAGATGTTTGAATCCAATCCCCTGGCAGAATAAAAGAACCCCAGCCGATACAAGAGCCATATGCAATTGCCCATACGAACTTCTCAGACAAGTTCTGTTGCAAATCGCCTCTATCCGGCTTTTTATTATTTTTTGCCATAAATATATTTCACCTCTAATATACTTTATACCCTAGTTAAAGTATCAATAACTCAATTTTAGTATTCGAGCCATTAATCATACATGAAATATTAATACATAGCAAAAGTTTTCATATTTTCTTAAATAATTGACAGAAATTGTTCAAAAAAAGAGTAAGACACCAGAGGTTGGGACAAAAGCGCTTAGGATTTGAGCAGAACCGAACGATAAGCAAAATTGATTTTTATTTTGTCGAAATCGTGGCAGTTCTGTCGAAAATCCTGCTTTTGGGACACCGTTTATCGGTTTCCCAGTGCTTAAATTTATTGTGTCCCATCCCTTCATGCCTTACTCTTACAAGGATGCTTCAAAATTTACTGTTCTTCGTCTTCTTCATTCTTTTTCCACAATGCAGATGCCAATGCACTAAAAATATGACTCAAAAAACTAAAGATTGCTTCCATATCTTTCGCCTCCTTGTTTAATGACCGTTATATTTTAAATGACGCAACAATAAGCATGATCCAGCCTGCAATAAAAAGTACCCCACCGATTGGCGTAATCGCACCGAGTACACTGATTTGTGTTGTTGATAAAATATACAGTGAACCACTAAAGAACACGATACCAAAGAACATCAACCAACCTGCCCAACTTACATTTAGGTTGAATGCACCACCAATAATACCGATTAAAATCAACCCTAAACCGTGATACATTTGATACATCGTTGCTTTTTCCCACACAGACATATAGTGTTCGGAAAGCTTACCGTCTAAAATATGTGCACCAAATGCGCCTGTACCAACTGCCATCATCGCATTAATGGCACCTAAAATAATGAATAATTTCATGTTATATTCCTCCTTTAAAAGTCAAAAATAGACTCACCGTTACCAATCGCATCGTCTGTCACTAAACGATTGTCTGACGTTGTCGGTGCCGTATTTGACTCTGTCACACGGCCACCCATTAAGCGGATTTCTTCCTCAGACACTTTCGTTGATGTAGATGGGGTTGCGGCTGGACGACTCACTGTTGTTTGTGGCGTCGCTTGGTCTGTATACAAAGCGGTTAACGTATGAATCGCATACATATGTTTATCAAATGCTGCATCTGTTGTTGCTTGATCTGCCTGCATTAATTCATGCTCTAACAATTGGATTAACTTCTCTTTCTGCATAGGGTTATTCCTCTCTTTCGCACCACTGAATTGGATCGAGTCCTTGTGCCGTCAAATAAGCATTCGCTTTAGAATACGGCTTCGAGCCAAAAAAGCCACGATATGCCGATAACGGACTTGGGTGTGGTGACTTAATAATATAATGTTTTGACGTATCAATTAAGCGTTCTTTTTGTTGTGCTGGCTTACCCCATAAGATAAACACAACACCTGATTTATGTGTTGAAATCGCCTGAATAATTTCGTTTGTAAATATTTCCCAACCAATGTCACGATGCGAATGTGCCTGACCTTGTCGCACGGTTAAGACGGTGTTTAACAGCAACACACCTTCTCGTGCCCAGTCTTGTAAATGGGGCGACGTTCTATGGCACCCAATATCATCCGCTAACTCCTGATACATATTGCGCAATGATGGCGGGAACTTAGCATCCGGTTGTACGGAAAATGCAAGACCGTGTGCCTGGTTCGGTCCATGATACGGATCCTGCCCCAAGATGACGACTTTCATATTTTCAAACGGCGTTAAATCAAACGCTTGATAAATGTTCTCTCGTGCCGGATACACCACTTCTGTCGCATATTCTTTTTCTAAAAAATCGTGCATCGCTTGAAAATCATGTTTCGATGTAATGTCATGAAAAATTGTTGACCACTCCATCATGCTCACCTCATTCCACATTTTACCACAAATTCTGTCAGTTAACGTCACGCCTCAGCATGGAAATGTTTTCAGTTACACGTTGTCATGATATGATAGTGCATAAGTAGGATTTTACATTTAATTTAGAAGCTAAAGGGAGTGGATGTCACATGGCATTAAAGAAAGTTTTAACAATTGCAGGTTCAGATACGAGCGCAGGGGCAGGTATGCAAGCTGACCTCAAAACATTCCAAGAACTCGACACATATGGAATGGTTGCACTTGCTGCCATCGTTACAATGGATAAAGAAACATGGTCTCATGATGTTACACCAATTCCATTCGATGTATTCAACAAACAACTTGCAACAGCTATCAGTATTGGTCCAGATGCTGTCAAAACAGGGATGTTAGGCACTGAAGAAGTGATTAAACGTGCAGGCGAAGCGTTCGTTGAGTCAGGCGCGCAATTTTTCGTTGTAGACCCTGTTATGGTATGTAAAGGGGAAGATGAAGTTTTAAATCCTGGTAATACAGAAGCCATGATTGAATACTTATTACCAAAAGCAACAGTTGTGACACCAAACCTTTTCGAAGCAGGTCAGCTATCAAAATTAGGTACATTGAAGTCAATGGACGATATGAAAAAAGCAGCTGAAATTATTCATCAACAAGGCGCACAACACGTTGTCATCAAAGGCGGTAAAGCATTAGATCAAGATAAATCATATGACTTGTACTACGATGGCAACACATTCTATCAACTAACAACAGATATGTTCCAACAAAGTTATAACCACGGTGCAGGTTGTACATTCGCAGCGGCAACAACAGCGAACCTTGCGAACGGTCAATCACCAAAAGAAGCCGTTATCAACGCAAAAGCTTTCGTCGCTTCAGCAATTAAAAATGGCTGGAAAATGAACGACTTTGTAGGTCCTGTTGACCACGGTGCATACAACCGTATCGAAAAAATCGACGTTGAAGTCACTGAAATTTAATCATCATTCAAAACGCCATGCGGTTCTCGTGACCCATGGCGTTCATTGTTATGCTTCAACCGCATCTTGGTATGAACGTGACAATATTGAAAATACGATAAGGACACCAAACGTGGCGATACCTGTTAATAAAAAGACCATGCCTTCATATTGATTTAAAATGATACCGTAGAAAAACATTGATAATGGCATTAATGACTGTACAATCGATTGATTTATTGAAAAAACACGACCTTTATAGGCGTCATCAATCGCTTTCTGTAAATAAATACTGTATGGAATATTGAAATATGGCATCGCAAACCCAATCCCTGCATACACACCGATTAAAAAGATAAATGCAACGGTATGCGATACGTCAAAAAATAAAAAGATACCGAGTCCACTCAGAATGACACTATACAATAAAATAGATACTTTCATATTTCTAAATAAATGTGACTGAATTGGAAAAACGGTAAACAGTAAGGATGTCAAAAAAATCGCAATGGTTAACGATGCTTCTATAACGCCGAACTGTTGAGAATTGAGTCCAAGCGTTTGAATGGCGATAATCGGTATCCCTACGACAATCGAATTGACCAAGAAGTTAATGCTGAGTCCAGTAACAATACAGAGTAAAATAATTTTATCCCGCTTCAAATAGCGAAATCCCTCTTTGAAATTTGTTCTGAAGCGCGTGCACTCTGTTTTTTCCAAGTATGTTTTTAACGGTAACATCAATAACAATACAAGCGACAGACTCTCCGTCACAAGCGTTAGCGTCGCCAATGTTTGTATCGACACGAATGCGATAAGCAATCCCCCTGCCATTGGTGCTAAAAACGTCACGATTGTAATAATCGTTTGTCTAAGCGAAACAATTCGTTCCAAATGATCTTCAGCAATATTTTGTAGATTCGATTGAATAATCAACATATTGATGCTATCTGTAATTGTGAGCACGATACCTGTAACAATAATTAATTGGAGCCCCACATTATCATATAAGAAGAAAAAGACCATTAAAATCACAATTGTTGCCACTTGCGCTGTGATGACCAGCCACCTGTTATTCACGCTGTCCGTAAATACCCCTATTATTACTAGCGATAATCCCACATAAAACAATAAGCGCTAAATACACACTATACATATAGCTCGTATCGGTGTATTGCAATATGTAAAACGCACAGGCAAAACTAAAAATCCGCGACCCAAAGTTTGAAATAATATCAAATAATACAAGAATAACTGATTTCATCATTACATAACCCCCTTTGTTTCGTAATGATTTCAATATGCGTATAAATTTATGATATATTTATTTTTCTTATAAAAAAGGGACCACCTGCTTAATCATTTGATCTAGTAATCTTTTTAGCACATAATTTTTTAGCGTAATCTTCTAAAAGACAAGATACTTGTTTTTCTATTTTTTTATTTCTATACTCTTGTAATATATTTAATGATAAAACGATTAATTCACCTGTTTCTCTATTGTAATTTAAATCTATAGTACCGATTAGATTACTTTCTATTAAAATTGGTAAAGCATAATAGCCATTTTTCCTCTTTTTTTTAGGAATATAAGACTCTAATCTATATTCAAAAGAGAAAAGTTTTTTTAATCTTGCCCGATTATAAATTAAATTATCAAAAGGAGATAAAAATACATTTTTAGATACTGTTTCAATACTTTGATGATTAAAACATTCAATATCTTTATTTAAAATATAATACTTTTCATCTCCGTTAAATAAAGTACTCTCTTTATTTGCCTTCTCTAACTCACTTAAAACAGCTTGTATGTCCT
>NZ_PPRF01000076.1 GCF_002902145.1 Staphylococcus rostri
ATGTTTTTCTGTATAGAAATCGACTTGAATACACTAACAACTAACTTGATATTAGCATAGATTTACACTGATGAAAAGTGCGCGACAACTATTGTTTGTTTTTATAAAAAAGTGATTAACACAAAAATTTTATAATATGATTAACAAAAATGTATGCGATGGGTTTATCGGCACCATTGTCTTAAAAACCTCTTTGAAATGCTTTACTATTTTCAATGGCAATCAAAGCAGATATTTTATTGATTCAATTTGAAACGCATTTATTCTGAATACTCTAAAATTTTTGTTGACTTTATTAATTTAAGTGATATGATAATTTAAAACTTACAAGAATAATCAGAATTGAGAAAGGGGCAACGCATATGAAGAAATATATTTTATTATTTGGGGTGTTCATCTTATCGGTTACATTAGTCGCATGCGGAAATGGTGAAAAAGACAAAAAAGAAATCACTGTCGCAACGTCGCCCGGTCCGTATAGCGAATTGTTTTTAAAAGGGATTAAACCCGAATTAGAAGATAAAGGTTATACAGTCAAAGATGTAAGTTTCTCTGAGTTATTACAAGCTGATGTGGCATTGCAAGAGGGCAGTGTTGATGTGAATGTCGATCAGCATAAGGCGTATATGGATACGTTTAATAAAGAAAGAGATGCCAACTTAACGAATGTCACAAAAATTCCAACAGTACCTGCACAAATCTTTTCAAATCGTTATACAGATATTAAAAGTGTGCAACCCGGCGATACAATCGCAATACCACAAGATCCTTCAAATGCTGCTAGAGCCTACAGATTATTAGAAAAAGCGGGTTGGATTCAATTGGATGCAGATAAAAATGATATTAAGATTACGGAAAAAGATATTACCGAAAATCCGAAAAACTTAAATATCAAACCGATGGATTCAGCGAACATACCTAGAATTTTAGATGAAGTAGATTATGCGGTAATCCCTGGTTCGATTGTATATGCCTCAAAAGTGGACCCGTCTAAAGGGTTATTAAAAGAAGATTTAGTCGATGATTTATATCTTCAAGTCGTTGTGAATGACAAGAATAAAGATGAACAATGGGTAAAAGATATAAAAGAAGCCTATCAATCAGAAGCGTTTAAAAAAGTGTTAGCCAAAGAAAATAAAGATGACTATTGGAAGGTGCATGAATAAACCGCCATTACTACAAATAGCAAAACCCACAACTCGTCTCATCGGATGGTTGTGGGTTTTAAAATTTATGCGATAGGTTGTCGATACCATCGTGTTAAAAACTGGTGTAAAACTTCAGTGAATTGTTCAAGTTCTGTTTGTTTAATTTTTTCGTTTGTCCCATGTGCTTCATCCAACTTGCCAGGACCATATAATATCGTTGGAATGCCAAAGTGTGCAGTCCAGCCACCGTCTGTTACTGTTGTACTCATTGTCGTTTGGAGTGGTGCTTGATGAACAGAAAGATGTGCGTCTTGTAGCAGTTTAAAACCAGGGTGTTGTTCTGGAAGTGTAAAGCTTGGGAAGATTTCGCCTTGGTCTTCAATCATAGATGTACCGCCCCAACGATAGTGTAACGGGTGGTCTTTCAACCAAAGATCACTGTTTGCGACTTGATTCAAATATGTTTCAATTTCTTGCGTGACAGTTTCATAATCTTCATCAGGTAAGTAATGCACTGTCACCCACAATTCACATTTATCCGCAATAAAAGCAGGGTGTCGACCGCCTTGAATGACAGCTGGATTAATTGTGTTGGCACCTGCTGGCATACCTGGATAAGATTTCGTAACGGCCCAATGGCGCTCTAACTCTTGTAAGGCTTGAATCACTTTCATCATTTTTTCGATGGCGCTGGCACCGTGTCGCCCGCCACCCGCATGAATCATATGACTACGTGCACCGTCATGAATGGTTTCGTCACTTTCAATCGTAATCCAGCCAGTAATCACACCACCTTGTCCCATGGCGATGGCGTCACTCGTATCAAGAACAAGTGCCAAATCTGCTTGAGGCGAATGTTCACAGGCAACCTTTGTACCCGCTTCGCCAACTTCTTCGCCCGCTACGATTTGAACGATAATATCTCCTTCAGGCTGTACGCCATCATGGTGGAGTTGTTCTAATGTATAAATGAGTGACGAAATGCCACCTTTCATATCCGCCACACCCCGACCATACAAATAGCCGTCCTTAATAACTAAATCAAATGGATCTGTATGCCAGTAGCGTGTATCTTCAACTTCAGCCACATCAATATGGCCATTTAAAATTAATTTCGGTGCATCTGGATGTCGCCCTTTTAACGTTGCCACTACAATGCTGTCATTGTCATAAAAAGGAATTTGTGTCACGTCAAAACCAATAGCCGTCAACCAGTCGCTTATTTGATTTTGGAGCGGTACGGTATTACGCGCAGGTGGACTGACTGTCGGATGTGCAATGAGCGTTTGTAAGATGTCAATGTGTCGTTCATTCATGCCAGCGACCTCCTTCTAATGTAAGTAAATATTTTTTACGATGAAGCCCGCTATTAAAGCCACCGAGGCGTCCATCTTTTCGCAACACACGATGACACGGCACGATAATCGATAGGGGATTGAGTCCGATAGCCGTTGAGACTGCACGCACACTTTTTGGCTTACCAATCGCTTCAGCAATCGCACTATAATTCACTTGTTCGCCGTATGGTAATTGTTGTAATGCACGCCAAACGTCTTGTTGAAATGGCGTACCAATCACATAATCAACGGGCGTTTTAAATTGCTGACACGCGCCATGAAAATAAGCCTCTAGTTCGAGGGCAATCTGATTAATAATCGGGTGTGTTGAGATTTGAATCAACGTTCCTTGTCGTTGGAGTTTATCCCAGGCGGTATGATAATCTTTAGAATCTGTGAATGACAGACTTAACAGGGCGTGTTCATTGACCACCGCTGTCATACGGCCTAATGGTGTTTGGATATGTTGATAATAAAAATACATGTTGCTCGTCTCCTCTGTTGATTGTTGTTAAGTGTGAGAAAAAGAGACAGTCGATTGTTTGTCACAAACGCTGTCTCTAGATGTTCATTTATTTTTGTAAGTCTTGAATACCTTGTGCAATTTTTTCAAAAACATGTGGGATATCGTCTTTTTCAATACAGCTAAAAGCGATACGGATATCCGTGTCATTCAACGCAACAATACCGATCGAATATTGGTCAATCAGATGTTTACGCAATGTTTCAGCATCAATACCTTTGACGCGTAATGCCATAAAGTAACCTGAGTTAAAGTCGTATGGTTGCCATAGCGTTTGATATTCATCTTTATAGACCATTTCTTTTGTTACATGGTAACGCGCTTCTAGTGTATCAATATTAGCTTGAATATCTTTATTGAATTGTTCAGGGTTTTCAAGCACATAGCGTACCGCTGAATGTGATGGCGTTGAACCGTTTGAGTTGTTACTACGGATCAAACCTTTCATTTTCGCTTCAACAACTGCTTTAGAAGCATTGTCTGATAAGCCGAATGTGACAAAGCCAACACGGAAGCCCCATGCGAAAAATTCTTTCGTTGCACCATCTAAACGGATAGGAAGAATACGTGGGTTATTCACATTTGTTAATGCTGTAAAAATAGATTGTGTATAGACGTCTTCATAGAATAAACCGAAATAAGCATCATCAACAACTGTGACTACGTTAACACCACGATTCGCTAATTCATCTACCGCGTCTACGATTGTACGTACTTCATCAACTGTTGGTGTATAGCCAGTCGGGTTGTTCGGATAGTTTAAAATAAGGATGATTTTGTCTTGTTTGACCGCTTGTAATGTTTCAACAAGACCTTGTGTTGTGTAATGACCATTTTCATCAAAGATAGGATACTTTTGAATATCTGCTTGATGACGGACACCATATACAAGATTGTAGTTACCCCATGTGTGTGCAGGCAGTAACACTGTGTCACCAGGGTTTACAAACATATCGCCAACAAGTGATAAACCGTGTGTCAAAGCGTTTGTCACAATTGGACGTGTGATTTGATCTGCTTGAAGGTCAGGGTTATCGGCAAGTACTTTTTTAAGCCATAAATCACGTAAAGCTTCTAAACCTTGGGGTGGTGCATAGGCAAACACTTCTTCTGGAGAGAGATGATTAAACATATCATATAACGTATCTGCATACATCATACCGTTACGATCTGTTGCCATACCAATTGTCGCATTATAGTCTGTCGCTTTTGCCTCTGCTGATTGCGTTAAGATGCCTTTAGGATAATACATATTCTTACCTAAATCTGACATCATATCGAGTAAGTTAGGGTTTTGTTCCATGAGCTGTTCGTTGAGATTGAGTGCTAAAGGGTTCATAAAAATCAGACCTCATTTCTACATTTGAAATTATAAGTCTATCATACCGTGAATTCTCTGAAAGTTAAAGAAAGCTTATGAAAAAAAGTGAAAATAGCTTACATAGGCTTTCATTCATGACATGATGTGGTAAAGTATCAGTGAATAGAGATAGAAACACACGAGGTGAATAGCGTGAAACATCTTACAAAAATATTTGTCGGGCTCGCATCCATTATTTTTGTGATTGGCATGATATTTCAAGTACAAGGCGAAGAACCGGCAGCAATTAAATTATTTATCGCGACCATTTTATTTATGGTATGCGCCTTTATTAGTCGTAATAATGATCGAAAAAAACATAAGTAGTCAAAGTAGAAGCACATTGTGTATATAACACCTATATACATGATGTGCTTTTAACATTGTTATAACGGCAATTTTAAAAATGAGGTTTACATATATTTATATAGTGTGTATACTCAATATATACATTCAAGAACAAAAAGGGGGCGCGCATGTGAAAATCTTACTGCAAAACAATAGTGCATCACCCATCTATGAGCAGATAAAACAGCAGATTAAAGAACAAATTTTGCGCGGGACATTGCCAGTAGGTGCGAATTTACCGTCAATGAGAGAGCTCGCAAAAGATTTGGGCGTCAGTGTGATTACGACAAAACGTGCTTATGAAGATTTGGAAAAAGACGGCTATTTAACGTCTATTCGTGGGAAAGGCACGTTTGTCAGAGAACAAGACACGTCTATTTTGAAAGAAAAACAATTTATTATCATCGAAGAACTGACACAAGCACTAGTGAAAGAATCAAAAACAATCGGGATGTCATTGTCAGAACTTCAAGACATCGTGAAGATGCTATATGAGGAGGAATTGTAATGGGCGAAACAGCGATTGAATTGCGTCATGTGAATTATGAGACCAAAAACTTTGCGTTAGAAGATATTCATTTTAATGTGCCGACGGGGTATGTGACAGGCTTTATTGGTGCGAACGGTTCGGGTAAGACGACAACGATTCGTATGATTATGGATTTGCTCCAACCAACGTCTGGGGAAATTAATCTATTCGGACAACCGATGAGTGCTGATCCAATAGGCATTAAGGATAAGATTGGTTTTGTCTATTCAGAACTCTATTTGAATGATAAATGGACGGTCAAAAAGGTAGAGAAGCTAATCGCACCGTTTTATAGTCAGTGGGATCATGACCTCTTTATGAATTATTTAACACGATTTGGTTTGTCATATCGTCAAAAAATAAGTGACTTCTCAACAGGGATGAAAATGAAGTTATCATTAGCCATTGCTCTCAGTCATCATGCAGAATTGTATATTTTTGATGAACCGACTGCAGGCTTAGACCCCGTTGTCCGCAATGAAGTACTCGACATTATGCAAGAAGAACTACTCGATGAACAAAAGTCCGTACTGTTCTCAACGCATATTATTTCTGACTTAGAACGCATCGCAGACTATATTGTGCACTTGCAAGACGGGCATATTATCATCAATGAATCTAAAGAAGCTTTATTAGAGATGCACCGTTTAGTACGTGGAGATGTGGCGGACTTAGATGATGAATTACGAAAATTATTAATTCATTGTGTTGAAAAAGACGGTGTATACAGCGGGATGACTAAAGAAGCACAGACGTTCCATGAATTATTCGGCCAACGTGTCACGATTTCACCGATGACTATTGAAGACATCATGGTCCATTATGAACGCGATCGAAAGGGAGTGATGCATCATGATGACACTCTTAAAGCGTAATTTAAATTTAACTGATCAATCACGTTATATGAGGATTGGTAGCTATATTTTTATATTTCTCATTGCGATTTGCTATTATATTTTGGACCCAAATCTTTTTATAGCATATATGGTATTGCTCATGCTGGCATTATCATTTAGTCCTATATTTATAAATCACTATTTAAATCGTAATAAAGCGTATATTATGTTTCGTAGCTTACCAATGAGTGACCATAAGTTATTAGCGAGTTTCAATTTATTAACATGGCTCATCTGTGCTATACAAATCACAAGCACCGCATTTGTTTGGTTGATTGCGCCACTACCAATGGTCTTTGAAATTATGGCGACGCAATTGGGTATAACCTTTTTCATTGCAACATTTTGTATTAAAACGATGTTAGAAGAAGCAACGAGTAAATGGAGAACATATGGTATTGGCTTGTTTTTAGTATTCCAACTGTTTTTGGGTATTATCGGTCCATTATTGGTTGGCGTCGACCTATTTTGGTTCCGTGTCTTTCCATGGGTGTTTTTAATTATCTCGTTTTTTAGTTATCAGATTAAAACACTTATACGTTATCGCCGACTCGGTCACAATAAAATTAACCTTTGATGATTTCAAAAATTTAAGGAAAAGGGAGGGAATTATGTGCTGAACTTGATTAAACGTAATATCTATTTGCATAAAAATTTGTTAATAGTGTATCTCGTATTATTAATTTTTTATCCAATATACAATGCTTTAAAAGCGGATTATGAGCTTTGGTTAATACCTATTTGGTTGCTAATTGTTCTAATTGCTGTCGTTAACGCAGCGCATGCGTTTCATCTATATAACCGTTTCGGACATAATGAAGCGTATTTATTTCATCACAGTTTACCGGTATCCAAACGGCAATTACTAAATGCACATTATATGACTGTCATAGGTCTTACTTTGTTCAGTGCACTGCTTATTGTACTGTATGATGCCAATAAACATTACATTGAAGTAAACAAGATTCAGTTTGAGTTTGTCTGGGGATTTATAGCAACCAATCTTTTTGCATTTTTGATGTATTTTCCAACATCAAGTGAAAAGTCACGTAAGCGTCGTGATTCGGTCATCATTTATATCATAGGCTTGTTAATCATGCTACCGTTGTTTATTGGCATTGTCGCATTAACAATTGGCATAGTTTGGTTTGATAATCCCGACCAGTTTGCGCATGTTCCTTTCGACCTATATTACTTGGGTGTCAGTGTCTTTTCAGCAATCAGCACATACATCTACCAAATGAAACGTATCAAGAATACTTAGGAGGTTTTACGATGGAATTAAAGAACATTTCAAAACGATATGGCAATCATACCGTTATTGATAATATTGATTTTTCATTTAACGATAGCCATATTGTGGGATTAATTGGTAAAAACGGTGTCGGTAAAACAACGTTAATGAAAATTATGAATGGTAATATTGTCAATTATGCTGGAGAAGTGAAAGTAGCAAAGGAAGATGCGATTGGCTACTTAATTGAACATCCCAAGTTATATGATAATAAATCAGGCTTATACAACTTAAAGTTATTTGCGCAAGTGCTAGGGAAAGGCTATGACAAAGCTTATACAGAAAATATTATTCGTGCATTTGGTATGGAGTCATACATCGATAAAAAAGTTAAAAAATATTCAATGGGGATGAAACAAAAACTTGCAATTGCAGTATCGTTGATGAACAAGCCGAAATATTTAATTTTAGATGAGCCAACAAATGGTATGGATCCAGATGGTTCAATTGATGTACTGAAAACAATCGAACAATTAGTTAAAGAACTTGATATGAAGATTTTAATTTCGAGTCATAAACTAGAAGATATTGAATTGATTTGTGATCGTGCGGTGTTCTTACGTGACGGCAAGTTTGTACAAGATGTCGATATGACAGGCGAACAAGTTACAGATCAAACAATCCTACAAGTCGCAGTGGAAGATTTTGAAGCGGCATGTCAATATTTAACCACACATTTTAAAGTGATTCAGACGCATAAAGAAGCGGGCGAGATTATTTTGAGTTTGCAAGAAAATTATCAACCGTTATTAAAAGGGTTAGCGACGCAATACATTTATCCAAAATATATTGAAACACGCAAAGTCACGTTAAGAGATACGTACTTTAATATTAACAAGCGAGGTGATCAATAATGAATAGCATGCAACTCGTCAAATTTGATGTTTTAAGTATTTTAAAAAGTCCGCTTACATATATTGCAATCTTATTGGGTGCAGCACCTGCATTGATGGTCACAATGATTATAGTGAATCAAGGTCATCAAGTAGATGCAGATATTATATTAAGCGCCTTAAAATGGTTCTTCTCAATCATTGGAATGCTTTTCGTTGTTAAGACAATCACAAGAGACAATGGACAAGGAACGATTCAATTGTATCTGAATAGTGTGCGCAATCGCCTGCATTATTTAGTTGCTAAAACAGTATCAATTGCGCTAATCAGTGTCGGTATTACAGGTGTCGTATTATTGATTACGTATTTGGTGCAATGGTCGACAAAGGGCGCTGATTTAGCAACGAGTACAACATGGCAATTACTCGCATTTTATTTATTGTTATTTTTAATTTATGGCTTACTGCTCTTCTTAATTAACTTGTTTGTGCAAAAGCCATCGCTCGTATTCACATTAGGTATTATGTTATTGCTTGTCTATCCGATTGTGACACCGTTTATTCCATTAATTCCACAAATCGGTGGTAAAATTATGACCGCATTAGACTATATTCCATTCGGTTATTTAACAGCCAAAACTTTAGGCGATACGATCACATTTACGACTGCACAATGGATTATCAATATCGTATCACTTGTTGTACTTGTGATTGGTAACGCATTATTAATTATGAAAAAAGATATTTAATCATAAACAGCTTTTCTGCCCAATAATGGTGGTGGAAAGGCTGTTTTTTTATGTGTGGGAGGGGTATTTCAATTTCTAACTATTTTTCTCACAACCTCGTGCTTGCCTGCCATCGTTATTTTATTACTTGCTTGCCAATCCACCACACTCCCTTGCAATTTTGTGACAATTTTTAGGTAAGCGTTTACAAGAAAGCGTTTTTGCATTAGAATACTTGTATACAAGTTGGGGTGATGAGAAATGGAATTCCCGAAACAATGGCAGCAACAGATGTCCAAAGGTGAATGGATTGCTGCGTGTTTACGTTTAAATATGATGAATGGGGAGTATGATGCGCAAGATGTGATTACTGAGAATCAAATTGCGAAACAGTTCAATGTCAGTCGCTCGCCCGTTCGAGATGCGTTTAAGATTTTGAGTCAAGACCGCTTGATTCAGCTTGAAAGAATGGGGGCGGAAGTGCTGCCTTTTGATGAAACGAAACAGCAAGAAATGACGGATATGCGTTTAATGGTCGAGTCATTTGCGTTTACAAAAGTGATTCAACGTGAGGACTTATCAACGATTGTGCATGCGATGTATCAAGCGTTAGAAATGATGAAGGTCAGCGTCAAGTTCAAAGATCCAGTAAGTTTCACAGAACACGACATCGCATTTCATGAGCTGATGGTCAATGCGTGTGAACATAGCTATTTGACGCATTTATGGATGCAGATGAAGCCGTTGATGATATGTCTTGTTTATATCGGTATGTTGCGACGTATGACGCATGATATTGATGACTTTGAACGGATTATTACGAATCATCAAAAGTTTGTTGAAGCGATAGAACAAAAAGATCGCACGTTAATGTATGAAGCATTTCGTTTGAATTTTAGTGATTTAAATAATGATATTGGCGCATTTTGGTCTGATCAAATGTAAGGAGAGAGAACTATGACAGCGTATATGATCGGAATAGATATTGGTACAACGAGTACGAAAGCTGTGCTCTATGATGAAAAAGGTGCAGTCATTGATAAAGCGCAACAAGAATATCAAATGTTGACACCGACGATTGATACATCTGAAGAAGATCCAGATGTATTGTTTGATGCAGTCGTTAACACGTTACAAGGTGTGATTAGAAAGCAACGTATAAAACCAGAACAGGTTTCATTTATCGCATTCAGTGCACAAATGCATAGTTTGATTTTAGTAGATGAAGCGGGTAATCCATTGACGAATAGTATTACGTGGGCAGATAATCGTGCGCGTTATGCGGTGGAAGATTTGAAAAATAATCATCAAGGGCAACAAATCTATGAACGTACAGGCACACCGATTCACGCGATGTCACCACTGTGTAAAATGTGGTGGCTAAAAAACGATGAACCTGCATTGTATCAACAAGCAGCCCGTTTCGTCGATATTAAGTCGTACGTCATTTACCATTTGACGGGTGAATGGGTAATGGATGAATCGATTGCGTCGGCAACAGGGTTGTATAACTTATGGGAACGTGATTGGGATCGTGACGTGTTGGCGTTACTCGAGCTCACACCTGAACAGCTACCAAAGCTCGTGTCAACACAGTATATCTGTCAGGCGATGCGTACAGAATTTGCAGATGAAATCGGTGTACAAACGTCAACGCCATTGGTTATTGGCGCAAGTGACGGTGTGCTATCGAACTTAGGTGTGAACAGTTATCGACCTGGCGAAGTTGCAGTAACGATTGGTACATCTGGTGCAATACGAACAGTCGTTGATCGTCCACTCACTGACAGTAAAGGGCGTATCTTCTGTTATGTATTGGATGATGATCATTACGTGATTGGCGGACCGGTAAATAACGGTGGCGTCGTTTTACGTTGGTTGCGTGACGAATTGTTGGCCAGTGAAGTTGAAACAGCGAAACGACTCGGTATGGATAGCTACGATGTGATGACACGTATTGCGGAAAAAGTCGCACCGGGGGCACAAGGCTTGATGTTCCATCCATATTTAGCCGGTGAACGTGCACCGCTTTGGACATCTGACGCACGCGGTTCATTTATCGGCCTAACATTAGCGCACAAAAAAGAACATATGATTCGTGCGGTGCTTGAAGGCGTACTATTCAATTTATATACCGTTTACCTAGCGTTAGTCGAAGTAATGGGTGACATGCCATCCAAAATCCATGCGACAGGTGGCTTTTCTAAAAGTGCATTATGGCGTCAAATGATGTCAGATATTTTTGATTGTACGTTGGAAGTGCCGGAAAGTTATGAAAGCTCATGTCTCGGTGCGTGTGCAATCGGAAGTCGAGCGACTGGTAAACGTGATGATTACGACGTCATTGAAGAATGGGTTGGCAAGACACATGCGCATGAACCGAATCAAGAATATGTTCAGCGCTATCAAGAGCTTGCGTCTATTTTCATTCAAGTAAGTCGCAGTTTGATGTCATCTTACGAGTCAATTGCACAATTTCAAAGAAAACATTACAAAGTAGAGGAATAGAGGGATAACATGGTACATGAATTTTGGCCAATTATAAGTGTTGTATTAGGGATTTTAGTATTACTTGTCTTAATTATGGCGTTTAAATTAAATACATTTGTGTCGTTAATCGTGACAGCAATTGTAACAGGACTCTTCTTGGGCATGCCATTCGATAGTATTATCAAAACGATTGAAACCGGAATGGGCGGTACGCTCGGACATATCGCATTGATCTTTGGACTTGGCGCGATGCTTGGTAAACTGCTTGCTGATGGTGGTGGTGCAACACAAATTGCCGACACTTTGATTCATCTTTTAGGTGAACGTTACGTACAATGGGCGATGGTTATCGCGTCATTTATTATCGGTATTGCACTCTTTTTTGAAGTGGGACTTGTATTATTAATTCCACTTGTATTTACGATTGCGAAACGTATGAATATATCACAGTTGAAAATCGGATTGCCAATGGTAACAGCTTTATCGGTTACACACGGTTTCTTACCACCGCATCCTGGACCGGTAGTCATTGCGTCAGAACTTAATGCCAATATCGGTGAAGTGTTACTTTATGGCTTCATTATCGCAATTCCAGTAACGTTAATTGCCGGACCATTATTTGTAAAAATCGCACCGAAATTATCACCGTCAGCATTTACACGTGAAGGCGATATTTCAACATTAGGTGCTACAAAAACATTTGAAAAAGACGCATTACCTAGCTTTGGATTAAGTACATTTACAGCGTTATTGCCAGTAATTTTGATGTTATTTGCGACAGTATGGCAACTTGTTACAGGTCATACAGATGGTGCAACAAATCCATTTGAAAGTTTCATTTACTTTATCGGTACAGCTGGTACAGCAATGTTAGTGGCAGTACTCTTTGCGATTTTCAGCATGGGCTTAATGCGTGGTATCGCGATGAAAGATGTGATGGATACATTAACGCAAGCGATTTATCCTATCGGTATGATGCTCTTAATCATCGGTGGGGGCGGTGCCTTCAAACAAATCTTAATTGATGGTGGCGTTGGTAAAAGTATCGAGACATTCTTCACAGGTTCACATATCTCACCATTATTACTTGCATGGCTCGTTGCCGCTGTTCTTCGTTTAGCATTAGGTTCAGCAACAGTCGCAGCGATTTCAACAACAGGTATTGTATTACCGTTATTACAAACAGCTGATGTTAACTTAGCACTTGTTGTATTAGCAATCGGTGCAGGTAGTGTCTTCTGTTCACATGTTAACGACGCAGGCTTCTGGATGTTTAAAGAATACTTTGGCTTAACAATCAAAGAGACATTCTTAACATGGTCATTAGTTGAAACAATCATTTCAGTCAGCGGACTTGCTTTCGTGTATTTCTTAAGTTTATTCGTATAAATAATAAAAAAGCTAAGCAGCACAAATTTCGTGTTGTTTAGCTTTTATTATTAGCTAGTTATCATGTTTTTTGTTACCAAACCATAAGTGATAGCAACGAATGGTAATTACAAAACTATAAATAATGAGCATTAAGCTAGGTAGTGTCATTAATATTTTGAACATGATTAAAGGCTTTTCAAAATCAGTTTGCCAAAATGTAGCTATAAGGTATGAGAAATAGAACAATACGATGAGACAGATTGCGATAATTACAGAAAAAACAACTTTCTTTTGAGTAGGCGATAATTTTTGAAGTCGTTTGGAATCGGCCTTGGTCATATCAAAATAGGGAACAAGCTCTGTTTTAAATTTAAGGTGCCCCTTTTCGCGTTTGATGTCATCTACTGTTTTTTCATAAATTGTGCCACTTGTGTCTTCATAAATTAAATTATCAACATCATTATAAATCGTCCGACTTAACAATTTATAATATCCTTTTTCGTCACTTTCTTGAGTCACCTCTACATAATATATCTTCCTCTTTCTCAACCAAATAGGGAAAAGCATTGCTGTTAAATACACAGATTGAAACGCAAGTCCTAATAAATAAGTATAAGTTGCATTTCGATGCGCACCAAGCCAATCTAATGTTTCATCCGTCAGTAAATCTGTTAATGACGCGATGAATAGCAGGAAAATAATGACAGAAAAGAATAGAAATCTAAACAAATTTGAAGCTTTAGTTAAGAAATTAGCACTTTTTTGATTCATACTCAGATAGTTAAAATTGATAGATGCCAGCTTATTGAAAAATGCTGAAATAATAACAATAATTAACACTTGGCTGAATAAAAATTGACTGCTTATTAACTCGAGTAACTTCATAACACAGTCCTCCACATTAAAATAAAATTACATTTTTATTTTAACAAATAATTAATTATATTACCCCTATAAATCTAATAGAAAGATATAGGATGTTTATTCTAATAACGATTACATTACAAACACTTAACTATATGACATTTACAATACAATTGCGTCCTAAATATTTTAATTTCAGTTATGAGTTATTATAATTAATATGGAATTTCTACTATAAAAACAGGTGCAAATAATGGATAAAATTACATTTTTAAATGAATTAGAATATCAATTACATAAATTGCCACAAGATAAAATTGATGAAGTGATGTATACATATGAAAATCATTTTTACGAAGAGGCTAAGAAAGGATATACGGATAAAGAGATTGTGGCAGCATTGGACAGTCCAAAGCAAATTGCAAAAGAAAAGTATGCAAAATATGCGTTGAAAAATGCAGAAACACGACCCAATATTCCACACATGATTCGGGCAGTTCTGGCAACTATTGGTATGAGCATCGTCACCTTTATTTTTATCCTTGTACCACTGCTAATCGTTTTGACCATTATGACGGCAGCAACTTTTATATCACTAGGGATGATCTTAGCACCGATTATTCTTTTTATTTGGAACATCTGGGCAGGGCTTCAAAACTTCTCAGTAAGCAACTATTTATTTAGCTTCGCGTATCTTGGTCTCGGCACAATGTTTTTAGTCATCATTATTAAATTATTAATAGGGATACGTCATTTACTCATTCGCTATATGAAGTGGAATATGAAATTTATTAAAAAAGGAACAATGTGACAATGAAGAAACTTTTTATATTTGGCATGGGGTGTTTTATTGTTTTTTTCATTTTAGGCACATTCGTGTGGTTTGCGATTGAAAAAGGTGACAACCAAATGACAGAAGTCAATCGGTCATTCGATAAAGAGGATATTAAGCAACTGGTTGTGAATACAGATATTGTCAATGTGACGTTTAAAACAGGTAAAAACTTTCATTTGCACTACAAAGGTAATGATAAGCTCAATATCACACGACAAGGGCAAACGTTACAAGTCGTTGAACGTATGTATTCTAAGCGCAAGATGTTGAATTTAAATCCTTTCGAGACGAATGAGGGGCATCTTATTGTAACGATTCCTCCCGATTACATTGAAAATTTGAGCGTAACAACACGCATTGCGAATATTGAGATGCAAGGTATCAAGTTAGATAATGTGATGTTATGGAACGATATGAACGGGCAAGTGACGATTCATGACAGTCATTTTAAAAATACGCAAATTAAAGGTGAAGAAACGTTTGTTAATATTCATCAAAGTCAGTTGTCGGCAAGTGATGTGAATGTGGAACGCGGGCTAATTAAGGCGGATAAAACATCAGTACAACAAAGTTTATTTAAAGTTGGTGAAGGAGACATGCATTTAATGAAAATGTCGCCACAATGTGATTTGAAGGGTGTTGTGAATAAAGGGGACATCACAATGTCTTATGAACAGCTACCTAAAGATGTCCGTTTAAAAATTAATCCAACAAATGGTGAAGGTGCAATTAAAGATTCACGACTGCATCAAGGCATTAATGGTAATGGCAAGCATCAAATTGAATTATATACAAACGATGGCGATATTGTCGTACAATAAATAAAAAAATAGCTATACAAATTCAGTCGGAATTTGTATAGCTATTTTTCGTTATTCAGAGGCAAAGTGAATATCTGTATCCAGTTGCCCATGTAATGTTGATTGCTGAAGCGGTTCTCCAGCTAACCATGCACCAAAGTCAAAAGCTACAGGTGTTTGAGATTCACCTAACGTCATCCAAGCAGTTAACGTTGTTGGGTCATACATAGATGTGTGAATCGTGCCACTCCAACTTTTAAATAATTTACTATAAATTTCATATTGTGGATCATTAAAGCGTTTAAACACATCAAATTTATCGGGTGTATGTTCCGGAATTTGTGCTTCCATTCGTGCAAGGCGCTCTGTTGATTCTTTTGTATAGTTACGATTTTCATGTGTCAGTAATTTAAAATGATTCGTACATGTATTGTCATAACGTATATCGATACTGCGAGGTGTGACTTCAATAATTGCATGTGCACCCGTCGCATCCATGACAATGTAACTAAACGAACTACGGTGTGGCAGACGTTTTAGTAAAGCAATGGCTTCTTCGACAGTGCGACAATATTCTAGAATCAAGCGCCCGACCATATAGCATACAAAACCATTCGCTGGCTTTTTACGATGCATAAAGTTATACGCCATCACAAGCCCGTGTTCGTTCATGCCATCCATACGCCCGGTTGTACGCGACATAGGCCCGATTTGTGCGTAACCGCCATCAGTTGGTTGAAACAGTTGATAACGACCATCATACGTCGCAGGGTGATAATCATAATTACGTACAAGATAGTCGTCACCAACGAACACCGTACAACCACTATCTGGTAAGGTCGTAAAACGATAATGGGCGAAGTTTAAAATCGCTTGTCGTGTTGGAATATTTAACACATCTTGTATTCCGCGAATTTCTTCCCAAATATGTGGGGCGAATTCTTGAAAGATGGCGTGCGTTTCTTGAATGTCGATATCGAATCTTGGGACACGCTTGCGCCATTCTTTCTCTCTATTTTTAAGCATTGCTGTTTGTTGTAACCACTTGCCGACGGAAACACCATAGTCGTAGTGTGTACCTCTAAACGTTAAAATGTCTGATTTGACTTGTTGCATGTTTCGACGTCCTTTCTGCAATATAATCTACATAATTTGTTACGATGTTGTAATGCGTGGTTAATCATTTTAAGATAATGCATCACTATAATAAGTATATCATCAATAGTGCGATGAAATTTAACGGAGTGTGATCGAGTGATGCATCAAGCTTTATTAAGAGTCAAAAATTGGTTTTATCGTAACTTCACATCTTAGTCTGTGACGTCTTGTTAAAAATATGTAAGTGCGTATCGTTTTAAATATTGATATGATCGTGTGCAGTTATTTGTATATTCATAGGTGGAAATAGCCAATCATAACGTAAGGACCGAGACGTAAGTAGGGGAATATAACGTCTGTAGATACATATTATGTCTTTTTCTGATTAGCTATGGAAGTCTTTGATGTTCGTTGTAATATGGACAGATTTTATTCGGCCAATGTTATCAGATGTACGTGCGTTGAATGTAATAGCGACCATTGTCTTTTCTGTTTCGCGATAGTCAGGATTTTCAGATGAATACGCATAGAAAATTACAAGCTGTTTATCTTGTAGTCGCGCACGTTGAACAACCTCAAAATTCCACTGTAGACGCTCATCAGAATCAATCTGCTTCATACGCTTATCAAGCATATCTATTAATACCGTTTTCTTAAGTGCAACAGGTACACCTAACTCATTAAAATAATATGCTGATACTTGATCATCAATCATATTTGACACGCCCTCAATATCATGGTTTTTCCAATAATTGAGCAATGAAATGTATGGCATGCAATTTACCTCTTTCCTAAATTATTTATCCATAATGTACCATATTTATATGAATAATTGAATATTTTTAGATTAGTTTGTTCGTGTTTAGGGTATTTATTTAACCATGTACACGATGTATGGTATGATAATAGTGTATATAACTTGTAAACAGAGGTGATAAATATGTGGAACTTTATTAAAGGATTATTCAAGTTTATTTTTGCATTAACATTCTTCACAACATTAGCGGTAGGTGTTGGTGCGGCAGTATTAGCGTATGTATTCAAAAAAGACTTTGAAGAAATTGAAAGCAAAACAAAAGAGATCGTATCAGATATTGAAAATAATATCGGTTAAGTAAAGGGACTGAAGTAGAATATACGTTATTCTATGACGGTCCTTTTCGTTAGATACACGATGGAGGGAACGATATGGCAACGAAAGGTTACATAGGTTCATATACAAAAAAAGATGGTAAGGGTATTTATCGTTTTGAATTGGATGAACAAACAGGGAAAATAACGGCAGTTGAAACAGGTTATGAACTGAATGCGTCAACGTATTTGAGCCAATTTAAAGATACATTATTGGCAGTTACGAAAGATGATAAAAATGCAGGTTTAGCCACATTAAATATTAAAAAAGATAGCACATTGGAAGAAACTGGCCGCTGCTTAGCTTCTGTCAAAGGGTCAGGTTGTTACGTCTCTGTATCACCAGATGGCGCGTTTGCATTTGAAGCGGTGTATGGTGATGGCTTAGCACGCATTTATGAATTTGATGCAGACAAGCAACAAATTGTTAAGCTTATTGAAGAAGTGTATCACGAATATACACCGGGGCCGAATGTTGCAAGACAAGATGGGCCACATGTACATTATCTTGAAGTAACACCGGAACAGAAATATGTTGTCGCGGTTGATTTAGGTGCAGACTTACTAGTAACATACCACTACGGCAATCAAGGATTAGATGTAGCATATCGTACGCAACTACAACCGGGCGACGGTCCACGTCATATCGCCTATCACAAAACAGGTCGTTATGCATATGTTGTGAATGAATTATCGAATACAGTGGTTGTTATGGATTATGAAGACGGTCGCTTTACAGAACGTGAACGTCACTTAACGATACCTAAAGACTTTTTACAACCGACTAAATTAGCAGCTGTTCATTTATCACACGATCAACAATTTTTATATATTTCAAATAGAGGTCATGACAGTATTGCTATTTTTAAAGTATTAAATGATGGTGCAAAACTAGAATTAGTTGACATCGTATCATCTGGGGATAGTTTCCCACGTGATTTCAACATTACGTCATCAGATGATTACCTCGTTGTTGCACATGAACAAGGGGACTCAAAAGTCGTTGTATTCAAACGCGATAAAGCAACAGGTTTGTTAACATTAACGGATGATAGCCAACAAGCAGCGGAAGGCGTTTGTGTGAAGTTTGAACAATAATGATTAATAGAAAGCCATGGAGAGACGTTTGTACATACTACTCCGTGGCCTTTTGTTATGGATTGATATGTTGGGGTGAAAACGGTAACATAAGAGAGTGGGACAGGAATCTCATTTTTCTAAAAAGATTCCGTTGTCCCACCCCGGCAAGGCTGAGTAGGTGTGAAAAAAGCTTGTAAAAGCGTATTTTCATACCAGTCAGCTACTGCCATCTATTTAAATACTCAATCTTAAATTGAATGTTTATATTAATGTCTAACGCCCATTGATTCATAGAGGAGATATTATATGAATAAGTTGAAACTTACCAAATATCAAGTCGTCTTAACTATTTTGCTTTTTGTATGTTATTCTATTACAGTTCAAATAGCATCCAAATCAATACTACAAGATGAAGTCACAACCATGCCGAAAGAATTAACAATGAATCCAGATGTGGCTTTATTTTGGTTGAATATCGCAATCATAATCAGTAGTATCATACTCGTTGTTATCCAAGCATTGATTTATAAAATGATTGTCGGCTGGCTAGGTGTGAAACGTGAGATGTCGTTTGGCTTCAGTTTATTATTGTGGGTAAGTGCAGTGTTAACAAGTGGTGTCATTACAGTTTTAGGTACATTGCTTAATGACGGCATGAGCGTCTCACAAAATGCATGGTTCGGTTTATTTACAGTTGTTTTGTCAGCAACCGTTTACGGCTTACTATTATGGTATTTTGATGTGTTAGAGAAACAAAAAGCAATACTCGTGATTATCATTATTAGCGTATTAGGTAATTTTGGTAACCTTATTAAATTTTTATAAGGATAAATGAAAAGCCATTAAAATTCTATTTGTGAATTCTAATGGCTTTTTCGATACTATTTCTTCAATAGCTATTTTCATATTTTCACTTACTAAATTACTTTCAGGTATAATTCTCGCCAGTCTCTCGATTCTTTCTTCAAGACCTATATCGTAGTCAGGTAAAAGTGTGAAAAGATATTCACTTATTTAAGTTTTAAAAACTAATCTTTATTTGAAAAGTCCATTTATTTGGCCATCTTTAGTAATCTTTTTTTATTTATGATTATAAAAACGCTAATTAACGAAATTAATCCTGCTATAAGCATTAAATATTCTACATTTGCATAT
>NZ_PPRF01000077.1 GCF_002902145.1 Staphylococcus rostri
TTTGTTAGTCAATGATATTATGAAAGAGCAGTTAAGATTATCAACTAGTTTAAACAATGCAATGAACTCACTTCAAAAGGTTCCAATCCAAAATATAAATAAAATTAATAATCAAATTCAAAAAGCCTTCCAAAACTTAAATGTTAATAATATGTTGAACTTTCATTTGAACTTAAATGATGCCGAAAGAAATGTATCTGATATAGCAATGGAAATTGATGAAAGTGAAGAAGCAATTGAATTAAGTTTGAGTCTTTTAAAAGAAAATATTAATGCTGATTATTATAGCAGTTTACCAAGCTTTAAGTATGCAATTAATGATATGTGCACTTTGGCATGTCGAATTCAAAAAAGGAGGAGTTTTTCTTTTGTGGTTGTCACTTCTGAGTTTATAAGTGATTTTTATCAAGATATGATTTATGAGGGACTATTTAAAAGTATATTCCATAGTACTCCGCAATCAATAATTGATAAATTACCAATTTTAATTGTCAAGTTAATTATATGTTTTTGTGTCTTAAATGTTAATTCTGCTTATGATGATGAAGTTAGGCAAAAAAGATAAGTCAATACTTAATACAAACAAATATTGATGATAGATAATATTAAAATTGGATAATAGAGATTCTTGTTGAATGAAAACGATTATATCTAATACCCATTTTCTCAGTAATTTAATGAAAAATGCGCACTCTCCGGATTAAGTCCCCAAGTGCGCATTTATTTAATATTTAATTTGATTCATAGTCAGCAAACTCATCATATCCAGAATCAACAGTTTCTTCTTCGTAATAAGTGTCTTGCTCATTCTCCCAATCGCTGTATGTTGCATCATCCATATAGCTTGCATAATCTTCGTCAATATATTCAGCGTCTTCTGGTGGATACTCAAAAATTGATTTTTCTTCGCCACGTTCGATGCTCAATGAACTTTCATAAGCTGCCCACGCAGGTCCTTCTAATACGTTACCTTGTGGGATAACACCGTTCGCAACGGCACTATTGTAGGCTTGTATTTTTTCATATTCACTATAACTACCATAAATAATGGCTACTAGAATGTCTCTGTTTGTAACGTTTGTGACATCTATAGCTGTTTTGCTTACTTTAGATACTGCATTTTGATTTGTCGCATTATTAGGTGTGGCAGTATGTCCTTGTGTTTGATTCGCATGTGTTTGTGTTTTTTGTTGTGTTGTTTTTGTTTTTTCTTTTGCTTCTTTTTTGTTTTCTTGGTTGTCATTGCTACATGCACCTAACACAAGTGTGCTAGCAAGTAGTAAAGTTAATGTTTTCTTCATACGAACGGCTCCTTTATTCAATTTTCAATGTTATATTTATTTTTATCGTTTACATTATTATGAATATTTTAAAGGGTGTCAATATAATAATTAAGAAAATTTAAGTTTTTTAATATTGTGTTAATTGTCGTTATTTAAGGCATGAACAAGACTTTAGTTAAAACAGGATATGGTATAATAACAATAAGTTGTAAGCAATTAAGTATTGATGAAATTTTAAAGTAGGTGTATCAAATGGATAAAATGGCTAAGGTAGCGAATATCGTCTCAATTATTACGAATGTTATGGTTATCGCATTAACGATACGTAAAATTTTCAAAAATAAAGAGAATGCTTAAATTGGATTAGGTACCTTAATAAACCATTTTGTTAAAAGCCGCATAGTGTGTGGCTTTTTAATTTGAAAAGAGGTACGACATTATAGCTGTATGAAAAATATGTGAGATGGCAGTAGATGATTGGCATGAAATGACGCTTTTACAAAAAGTCACGCATACATAGTCCTGTTCATCTCAAAAACGAACTATTTAAACAGGAATCATGCATTCGTTTTCAAAAATGTCTATAATAATAAGGAACACTATTTTGGAGGAAGAACTATGGAACATTGGTTGGTACAACGTGTGCGTCAAACACCTGGTGCAATTGCTGTTGAAACGGCTGAGAATCAATGGACTTTTCAACAGTTATTTGATTTAGCGCGGGATTATGGTGGACGATTAACTACTTTAAATCAACCGCGTATCGGTTTATTAGTAGATAATTCGATTGAGGCGCTCGCTTTAATACATGGCGCGTGGTTGTATCATATTGAAATTGCATTAATTAATAATCGTCTAACAGATAATGAAATTATAAAACAAATGACGTCGATCAATGTAACGACAATTGTTATAACTGATAAGTATGCGCAACGATGTGCTAATACGTCACTTTCTGATGTTTTGAATTGCTTAACAGTTTCTGACATAGAGATGCCTAATGCGCAACCAAAATTTCCTGTTTTTCAACAAGCGGACATCGCATCTATTATGTTTACGTCTGGTACGACTGGGCCACAGAAGGCAGTACCACAAACATTTGCCAATCATCAAGCGAGTGCGGCAGGGTGTCTGACGTATTTAGGTTTCGATACAAACACGCGTTGGTTAACGGTATTACCGATTTATCATATTTCAGGATTGAGTATTGTTATTCGCAGTGTGATTTACGGTTTTACACTCTATTTAATGGATAAGTTTGACGAACAACAGGTGTTGGATGCGGTAAAATATAAAAAAGTTACACATATGTCATTGGTGCCATTAACATTGAAACGGTTAATGTCTACAGGTTTAACGGAACCGTATCAACTTGAAAAAATCCTTTTGGGCGGTGCTAAGCTGGAGCGAGACTTTGTTGAACAAGCCTTAGCGTACGAACTTCCAATTTATAATTCATTTGGTATGACGGAAACTTGTTCACAGTTTTTGACGTCTAATCCAACAATGTTGGCAAAAAATCCAGAAGCTGTCGGCATGATGGACGCACAACTTAAAATTCGTCATCCAAATCATGAAGGTCATGGGGAGTTATGTGTGCGTGGTGAGAATGTCATGACTGGTTATCTGTATCCTGAAGGCTTAATACATACGTTTGATGATGAAGGCTTTTTTAAAACGGGAGATATTGCGAGTGTGGATGCGCATGGCTTCGTAATGATTCACGATCGACGTAAAGACTTGATTATTAGTGGCGGTGAAAATATTTATCCAAATGAAATTGAACGCATTGCGAAAATGCATCCGCATGTGGTCGATGCAATGTGTATAGGAATTAAAGATGAATATTGGGGTCAACGTCCACTGTTGTATCTCGTTGCGCAATCTGAAATTGAGAATATGGCGCAATTTTTGATGCAGTATCTTGCAAAGTATAAATTGCCGAAAGAAATAAAATATGTTCAATCATTGCCTTACACGAGTACGGGCAAGTTGCAACGACAGTTATTGAATGGAGAATAGCCATGAAATTATTGGAGTTACATTTTTATGAGTTTGCACCTACTTTTAAGCATAAAATTCAAACACCCAAAGTGACAATGACATCGCGTAAAACTTTGTTTGTGGGTATTATTGATGATACTGGCAAGGAATGGTTTGGTGAGTGTAATGCCTTTGAGACGGATTGGTATCATTTTGAGACGATTGCGTCGGTTAAAAAGGTACTCAGTCAGTGGTTCGAAGCGGTGAAAGGGCAAAACGTCAATCGTTTTACTGAGGCACAAGCATTGGTAGAACCTTTAAATGATACACCGGCTGCGCGCGCAACAGTGATGATGGCGTTGTATCAAATGTTTCATGATTTGCCATCTTTTGAAGTGCCGATGACCATTACTGTAAATGGTGATATGCAGCATCGACTTGTGCGATTGGATCATGCTGCACGAATTAAGATTAAATGGAATTGTAATATTGTGGAGCAGGTTAAAATGTTGGCAGTGATGTATCCAGATGTTCCGATTACGACGGACGCAAATCAAACGTTGAGTGTACATGATTTGCCACTTTTACATGCTTTAGCAAAGTATCGATTGGCGTATATTGAAGAGCCGTTCCCAACATTAACAGAAGCTCAAAATGTGGAAGATCTGCCACCGATCGCAATTGATGAACAAGCGATAGATGAAGAAACCATTATGCAAGCTGTTGAACGCCATGGTGCTAAGGTTGTGGTCATTAAGCCGTTTAGAGTTGGTGGTATTGATCGTGCATTAACATTAATCGAGCAATTACAGGCACGCGATGTGACGGTGGTTGTCGGTGGGATGTATGAATGTGGACTAAGCCGTTATTTCACAGCTTTGGCAAGTCGATATGGTGACTATGCTGGCGATGTGACGTCGGAAGGTTATTATTTTGCTGAAGATGTGGTTGAACGGGCGGGTCAGTTAAAACAAGGCAAGTTGTTGTTTGAACCACCTGTCATCAAGCCAAGGGTTTTACGACGTTACTCATGATGTTGATGGTCTTTTTTGAGTGGCACAGGGTCGAACCCACCTTTATGAAATGGATGGCATTTTAAAATACGTTTGATTGCGAGCCAGCTGCCCTTTAATGCGCCGTGAACTTGAATGGCCTCGACTGCATAGTTTGAACATGTTGGATAAAAACGACATGAGGGTGGCGTTAATGGTGAGATGAATCGTTGATAGAAACGAATACATGAGATGAATATTGATTTCATTGTGTGCCTCCTTATTAATAATTAGAGATATTGTACCATAGAATGAAGGGAGAATGGATTGTTGGAGTTTATTGATGCTGCGAACCAGCGTGTGACTTTAAAATTTTGTGCGCAACATGATGTGGCGAATGGGGATCATGTTTTAGCATTACCTATTTATAATAAGCAATTATTGTTGACGGATCACCAAGTGCGTGGCATTGAGTTTCCGGGGGGCAAATGTGAAGCGGGGGAAACGAGTGAGGCGGCGTTACATAGAGAATTATATGAAGAGACAGGTGCGGTGATTGAAGCGGTTTATTATATTGCGCAATATACGGTACATGCTAATCCAGCGCCGTTCACAAAAGATGTTTATGTTGCGATAGTTTCCAATATTGAAGATAAAACAGATTATATGGAAACAAACGGGCCAGTACTTGTTTCAACATTAGAAGATGTCCCTGTCGCGCAACAAAGTTACTTATTGAAAGACACAGCGATATTGGCTTGTGTAGAAAGGATGACAACGCTTGGATTTTATGAGTTATAAACGAATGCCGGCAGAGGTTGGAACGCATTGTGTGAATGAAGTACGTTATCAGGCTGAGGATGCGCTTGTACGTGGCTTGCTTGTTACACCATATCAACCTGTGAAGCGTATTGTTGTTTATTTGCGTGGTGGCAAAGGTCAGGTGGGCCGTGTTCGTTTAGGACGTCTGCTCCAATTTGCGAATGACACAACATTGGTTTTTGCACCGTATTATCGTGGTAATAACGGTAGCCAAGGACAGGATGCCTTTGGGGGCGCAGATTTGCAAGATGTGATTGCAGGTGTAAGGACTTTGAAGGCGATGTATCCAGGTGTGCCAGTTCACTTAATTGGCTTTTCACGTGGGGGCATTCAAGGATTGTTGACTTTCCAAACTGTCCAAGCGACGAGCTATATCATTTGGGGTGGTGTGTCAGATATGTTGCTGATGTATGAAGAACGTGTCGATTTACGAGGCATGTTACGACGTATGGTGGGTCATCCTAAAAAACAACAAGCGGCGTATGAACAACGAGATGCGTTGCGAATGATTGATCGTACAGCACCACCGATACTCATCGTACACGGAGGGCTTGATGAACAAGTGGGCATTCATCAAGCGTACCATTTGGCGCGACATTTAGAACAACAGCAAGCGCGATATGATACGTTTTATCAGATGTCTGAAGGGCATGTCCCACGTCCTCAAGCAATGACAGACGTCTTACAACGGATTCAAACGTGGATGGCTGATGTTGAAAAATGCACATAAAAAAGAGAGACGAACAGTCTCTCTTTTTTTAATACCGAATTAGCCTTTAAAGCCACCGTTTTCTTGTAATTGTTGTGTATCTTCACCGAACTTTTTGAAGTTTTCGCGGAAGCGTTCGATTAAGTCTGATGCTTGTTTATCATATGCTTCCTTATCACGCCAAGCATTTTTAGGTTGTAAAATTGTTGTAGGCACGCCATCAATTTCAGTTGGAATGCTCAAGCCGAAAATGTCGTCTTCTTCAAATGTACTATTTTTCAGTGAACCATTGATTGCGCTATTGACCATTTTACGTGTGTATTTCAATTCAATACGGTTACCTTTACCATATACGCCACCAGTCCAGCCAGTGTTGACAAGGTAAACGTCAACTTCATGTTTGTCGATTAAGTTACCGAGTAAGTCGGCATATACTTTGGCATTTAATGGTAAGAATGGTGCACCAAAGCATGTAGAGAATGATGGTTGCGGTTCAGTGATACCACGTTCTGTACCTGCAAGTTTTGATGTGAAACCACTTAAGAAATGATACATTGCTTGGTCTTTCGTTAACTTAGAAATTGGTGGTAATACACCGAATGCATCGGCAGTTAAGAAAATAATTGTGTTTGGATGAGATGCTTTTGATGGTACGACGATGTTGTCGATGTGCTCGATAGGATATGCAGCACGTGTATTTTCAGTGTATTTGTTATCATCAAAGTCGATATTACCGTGTTCATCAACGACTAAGTTTTCTAATACTGTACCGTAGCGGATGGCATCAAAAATTTGTGGTTCTTTTTCTGCAGATAGGTTGATTGCTTTTGCATAGCAGCCACCTTCAATATTAAATACCCCGTTTTCGTTCCAACCGTGTTCGTCGTCACCGATTAATTTACGTTCTGGATCTGCTGATAACGTTGTTTTACCTGTACCAGATAGACCGAAGAATAATGCAACATCACCCTTACGACCCACGTTAGCAGAGCAGTGCATACTCATAATATCGCGTTTTGGTAATAAATAGTTCATAACTGAGAAAATAGATTTTTTCATCTCTCCAGCGTATTCAGTACCACCGATTAGTACAGTTTTATGTTTGAATGAGACGATGACGAATGTTTCTGAACGCGTACCGTCTTTTTCAGGATCTGCCTTGAATGTTGGTGCAGAAATGATTGTGAAGTCAGCTTTAATTTTTTCTGCTTCACTTTTAGAGTGCGGACGAATGAACATGTTTTGTGCAAATAGGTTATGCCATGCAAATTCGTTCACGACAGTTAGCTTAAGTTGAGAGTCTTTGTCGCTACCTGCATAGCCGTTAAAGACGAAAACTTCTTCTTTAGCATCTAAATAGTCTAGCACTTGATGATACAGATTTAAGAACTTGTCTTCAGAAATTGCTTGGTTTACAGTACCCCAGTCGATGTCATCTTTTACTTGTGGATTGTCAACAATATACTTATCTTTTGGAGAACGCCCCGTATATTCTCCAGTTTTAGCATTGATTGCCCCAAGCTCTGTCAATTCAGCTTCTCCACGTTGTAAAATTTTGTTGTAGAGTTCCGTTTTTGTTAACTGAAAATGAGATGTAGGCTTGTCGATTAATGCATTCAGTGCGCTAGTATCGAATGACATGATGAATCCCTCCAATAGTTTGTTCGTAAATGTAAGCCTTTACAATTAAAAAGTATAACATATTTGTGACAATATCCCCATAGTAAATCTAAAAAATTCAAAGGGGTTTTATGGCGCGTATATATAAGGAAAAGTTGAGAATACGTGTGGTAACAGGCGTGTATGGATTGCGTTTTCAGAATGCCAAAATAATATCTTCATAAAGATTTGTGAAATTGACACATGAGAAAAACTTAGGTAATATAAAAGCAACGGATTCTCTTATCCTGAGTGGTGGAGGGACATGGACCCAATGAAACCCAGCAACCTCTTTTAACGAAGAAAGGTGCCAAACCGTTTGCAGGTACAATAGCCTGAACGATAAGAGCGAATGGACGTTGAGCCTTCACTCTATGTATGTACAGTAGTTGTGAAAGGCTCTTTTTATTTGAGCTCAGATAAAGAGAGTGTTCGTAATTTATTTTTAAAGGAGCATATTATGACATACAACAAACGATTATTCACTTCAGAGTCAGTAACTGAAGGTCATCCGGATAAGATTGCTGACCAAATCTCAGACGCTATTTTAGATGCAATTTTGAAAGGGGACCCCAATGCACGTGTCGCTTGTGAAACGACGGTAACAACGGGTATGGCTTTGATTGCCGGTGAAATCTCTACTTCTACATATGTTGATATTCCGAAAGTTGTCAGAGAGACGGTTAAACAAATTGGTTATACACGTGCTAAATATGGCTACGACTATAAAACGATGTCTGTATTGACAGCGATTGACGAACAATCTCCTGATATCGCACAAGGTGTGGATCGCGCATTAGAATATCGCGATGCGTCAAATGAAGAAGTATTAAATACGGGGGCTGGCGACCAAGGTTTAATGTTCGGTTATGCGACGAATGAAACGGAATCATTTATGCCGCTTCCAATTGACTTATCACATAAACTAGCGAAGCGTTTAACAGATGTGCGTAAAGATGGCACGCTAGAATATTTACGTCCGGATGGCAAGGTACAAGTAACGGTCGAATATGACGAAAATGACAAACCTAAGCGTATTGATACAATCGTTATTTCTTCACAACATCATGAAGAAGTAGCACTTGAACAAATTCAACACGACTTAAAAGAACACGTGATTTATCCAATTGTGCCAGAAGCATTATTAGATGATGAAACGAAATTCTTTATCAATCCAACGGGCCGTTTTGTTATCGGTGGGCCACAAGGTGATGCCGGCTTAACAGGTAGAAAAATTATTGTTGATACTTACGGTGGTTATGCACGTCACGGTGGCGGTGCATTTTCTGGTAAAGATGCTACGAAAGTGGACCGTTCTGCAGCGTATGCAGCTCGTTATGTTGCTAAAAATATTGTTGCCGCAGGACTTGCTGATAAATGTGAAGTGCAATTAGCTTATGCAATTGGTGTTGCACAACCAGTATCTATTGCGATTGATACATTCGGCACAAGTACAGTGTCTGAAGAAGCATTGATTCAAGCGGTGAGCGAAAACTTTGATTTAAGACCAGCAGGCATTATTCAAATGCTTGATTTACAACGTCCAATTTATAAGCAAACAGCGGCATATGGACATTTTGGTCGTACGGATGTAGCACTTCCTTGGGAGAATACAGATAAGGTAGAAGACTTGAAAAAGGCAGTTGCAACTTATCAAGCATAATCATCAGTTTTTAATCGATAATTTCTAGGTTATTGACTATAATAATGGTATAAATGTAGACAAAAGGAAGGTTTTAAAAAATGACACAATTTAGTCCAATGGAAATTGGCTTGTTTGTTGCTGTAGGCGTTGCAGTCATATGCTTTATTCTATTTTTAGTTGCACTGAACCGTAAGAAAAAAGCGCAACAGAGATATGAAGCACAGTACAAAGCAAAAGAAGAAAAGTTAACAAAATCTCATAATGAAGCACTTGAAAAAGTGAGAATTGAGAAGAAAAAAGTTGAGACGAAGCATAAAGAAGATTACGAAACAATGGTGGCATCCAAAGATAGAGAGATTGATGCACTGAAATTGTTCTCAAAAAACAGCAGTGAATATGTGACAGATATGCGTTTACTAGGCATTCGTGAGCGTTTAGTAAAAGAGAAACGCATTCGTCCGGAAGATATGCATATTATGGCGAATATCTTCATGCCGGTAAATGACTTAGAAGATATTACACGTATTAGTCACCTTGTCTTAACGCGTACAGGATTGTACATCATTGATTCACAATTGCTTAAAGGGCACGTGTATCAAGGAATTAGCCGCAATCAATTTGCTGAAAATCCAATGATGGAACAAGTGTTTAAAACACTTAACCTTGATGAGACAACGCCACAAACAATTGTTTTAGATGAGCAAGAAGACGATGCACATCAACTTTCGATTGTTGACTATACGGAACATATCGAACAACTTGAAGTATTGGCAACGAAATTACAACGTCAATTGAATCATAAGTTTACACCAACGCCGATTCTTTACTTTAACCCTAGACATGAAGGCGACGTAACGCTTTCTAGCTATGCGCCACAAAGTACGACAAAAGTACTTGTCGGCCCAGAACAGTTGGATGAATTCTTTAATAAATATGTTTTCCACGGACGTATTCAATATGATGTGAATGATTTACAAGCGATTATGGATGAAATTGAATCATTTAATTAATAACAAAGAACCTGTATGTTTCCCTATTAAGTGGGGCATACAGGTTCTTTTCAATTTTTACAAAATATACGCACCAATATAGCAGCAGACAAAGCAGCCGATATATTGTAGCAAGCTGTAACTAAGGAATTGAACGTATTGGCGTTTGTGAAGCATTTGTACAAGGTCAAGTTGTACGGTTGAAAAGGTCGTTAAGCCGCCGAGAAAGCCTACGATAAATAAGGCGTGTATGGGTGTATGGGTGATCATCACACCACTTAATAAACCAATGAGATTGCTGCCGACAATATTGACGATTATTGTTGCAATCGGATAAGTGGATTTTTGAAAGAGTCCTACAAAGTCAGTGATGGCGGCACGTACTACAGCACCGAGGCCACCGCCTAAAAGGATTAAACATAGATTCATCGTTGTACGCCTCCAGTTCGATAGCCAGTCCAACAGCAGACAATACCACCAACATAACTTAACAACATATATAAGAACAACATCCACCAATGCGTTTGATTTAATAAATATACAAGCTCATATTGAAAGGTGGAAAACGTTGTAAAAGCACCAATTAAACCAGTTGTCAGCCCTTTTTTGAGATGTGGATGGTGTGTAAACATACGAAGTGATACAGCAGCGAAATAGCCCATTAAAAATGCACCTAATAAGTTTGCGGCAAATGTTCCAACTGGAAAGAGGCCAATGCTTGGTATGCTCGCAAATAGATACCTTAAACACGCCCCTAAACCGCCACCTATAAAAATAGCGATATATTTCATGTCAATCAACCTCATTTATAGAATACCGAATGTACGGATTGCTGCGACAAGGTGTAATAAAATAACAACGAGAAGTATCCAAGGAAGCATTTTGGCAGCGCGGTGGATCCAGCTTCTTTTTTCTGGCAGTGCTTTGATTGATTTATCTGCAAAAATAATCGCAATAAATAATGTGATTGTATTGATTACACTACATATTAGTATAATTTTAATTAGCGAGCTAAAGTGTTCGTTTAAAATTGGATTTTGGGCATTAAAATAAAAACTTACCAATATGAGTAACATGGATAAGTAAAAATATTTTTTTGATTTCGACATGCGACTGCCTCCTTTATTATCGCTTGTAATAATAGCATATTTATAGAATAAGAATAAAGGTTTCGATACGCGATAGTTATATTAAAGCGTTTAAATAGCCTTTAATAGGATAAAAGTGTTAATATTTTAATGTAAGTATCTTATAAGCAAAATGGATGAGACATTAGGAGGCTAACAATGGCTGAATTAAAAGTACAAGTATTCGCAGACGGTGCGGACATTAACCAAATGAAACAAGCATACCAAAATAAAGAAGTAGACGGTTTTACAACAAACCCTAGCTTGATGGCGAAAGCTGGCGTTCAAGACTATAAAGCATTCGCTCAAGAAGTCGTACAAGCAATTCCAGACGCGTCGATTTCATTTGAAGTATTCGGTGACGACATGGAAACAATGGAAAAAGAGGCAAAAATCATTGAACAGTTCGGTGAAAACATTTTCGTTAAAATTCCGATTGTTAACACAAAAGGTGAATCAATGTTGCCTTTAATCGAAAAGTTATCGGCACAAGGCGTTAAGTTAAACGTTACTGCTGTATACACAATCGAACAAGTACAAGCAATTACTGACGCGGTCACTGAAGGTGTTGAAACATACGTTTCTGTTTTCGCAGGTCGTATTGCTGATACGGGTGTCGATCCACTACCATTAATGAAAGAATCAGTGCGCATCACACATAGTAAAAAAGGCGTTCAATTATTATGGGCAAGCTGTCGTGAATTATTTAATGTGATTCAAGCAGATGAAATTGGTGCAGACATCATCACTTGTCCTGCAGACGTTGTAAAGAAAGTGTCTAACATTGGCCGTGATATTAACACATTGTCAGTTGATACGGTTCAAGGCTTTGCGAAAGACATTCAATCATCAGGCTTAAGCATTTTATAAAAATAAATGATGGGAGTGACATCGTACCTACGATTTCATAAGCTGGTACTTGTCACCCCCGTTTTTTTATGCAAAGATTTAACGTGAAGTAGAGAGAAAAAGGAGTTTTTTTATGGAAAATAGAGTTTTTAAATATAAGGTAGAGAAACAACTGTGGTATTTGAATAGACGTGAAAAAGCGGCGTTAGCGGAAATATTAGTAGATGATAAAATGGATGCGATACAAGAACAATTTATAACACCCGGCCGTTTTGCAAGTTTTTATTTGAAAGAACAAGTTTTCAAAGACAGAATTGTTGGATCAAGTCATTTATTTACAACGTTGTTAGGCATTTTTGCGAGTAATATTGTGCTGCTTGGTGTATTAATTACAGGGATGTTATTAAGTCTGACAGCGGTAAATCATTTCATACATCCACAAGTATCACTTTCAACGGTGACAGTTATCGCAGCATTAATCGGTGGTATTGCCATGATGTTCGTAGCCATTTGGATGATGAAGGTTGCTAATGCATTTTTCACAAAACGACTTGTAGATTATAAATTTAACAAAGTAGACTAATCATTCAGCGTTCGCATTAAAATCTGTGCTGCTTTCCACTTTTTCACACAAAATGTATATGGAAATGGCACGATGATACGCTGGTTCGAATTGAAGATGATTGTTGTGTGTGCTTTGTGAGACGACATACCAATGACTTGCTGCATATTGATAAAATATTGAATGGGTGCACGGCGAGACTGCAAAGGACACAAAATCAACTTTGGCGAAATGAAGATGGGTGTTAAGTGATGTTGACCTAATGCTTGATAGGCGAGTTGTTTTTGCGTATACCAATGTTTGTGGTGTGATGCCAAGATGTGTTTCATCAATGCTTGGAAGGTTAATACTGTATGTGTTTGATGGTTTATAAAGCACAGATCTAGACATTGACCGGTTACCTGTGAAGTTCGTATATAAAGTAGTGATTCAAAGATATGCGTTACTGGGAATTGCACGATAGGACCTCCTAAGTATTTTCAAAATATGAATAACGTAATGCGTTGAGCGTTTCTTTTTTGTAGTTTTTGACAGACGAAGGGGAACGGCTTAATCGCTCGGCAATCTCTAACTGAGTATAGCCTTGAAGAAATAAATAAAGCCAATGACGATGTGTAAATGGGAGCTGTAAAGACCATTGTTGAATGGAGAATAGTTTATCATTTGTATTTAAAGTAGGAAGGTTTGTATCGGGGGAATCAAGCGTCACAAATTCAGGTTGCCGACATTGTTTTCGAATCAAGTCGATTAAGTAGAATTTGAGACGGTAGGTAATGTATGTGTGAAGACTTTTATCACGTGATGGATCAAACTTCTGATAAAGCTCCCACAATTTGATGAGTAAAAGTTGAAAATACTCATCGTAATTATAGCGGATGTGATAAGAGCTTAGTAAATAATGGATGTACTTATGATAGCGTTGATAGAGGATATCAAAATCCACGTCTGTGCACCTCCTGAGTTGTTTGAATGACCGGTCTTCGTAGTTTTACCATAGTTTGAGGATTGTGACATTTGCAGATATATGCTATTTTAAGTTTTAGACATCGTTTATGACTAAAAAATAGCCAAAAAATTATAAAAATATGTATGTAATGGATTATTTCGCTATTTTTATTAGGGCATATTGGGGGAATCAAAATGGATTATGAACACTTAAATTTAGCACATTTTTTTGCGCGCAATGAAGAGTTAGAGGCAATCCGTGACAAATCAGACTTTATAATGATTAATAACATTCAAAAAGAAATGATGTATCGTGCTGGAGAGATTGAAGGGACAGTCGATTTAGTACCATATTTTTATAAAAATCGTTCTCAAGCAATGAGTTTTGTGATGATGACGTATCATCGTTCATAAACATACACGACACATACAAAAGTAACAAGGGGCAGGGACACGATAAATTTAAGCATTGGGAAGCCGATAAACGGTGTCCCAAAAGTAGGGTTTTCGATAGAAGTGCCACGATTTTGGCAAAAGTAATTTTGTGCATCGTTCGGTTTTGCTCAAATCTTAAGCGCTTTTGTCCGAACCTGGTGTTATTTGACCAACTGTGTAAACGTTACATACAGATTACTGTTGTTTTATGAATCTGTAACAACAGGGGAATCGAATTGTGTAAAGCCTGAGATGGTGGTAAAATTTGTATTCAAGTGTGGAATAATCAGGAATAAGAACATTCTGAAGAGGTGTATCTATGAAACAACGCAACAAAAGTTCAATTATTGTGATTGTTGGACTATTTGCCATAGCTTTGGTTACAGCGTTTACCTTTTTTAATATGATTAAAGATCAGATATTTTTTGAATCAGTCGATCAAGTGGAATCAGTTGAAAAGTTAGATGTAACACTAGATGCTGCTGCCAAAAAGCAGATTGATAACTATACAAGTCAACAAGTCTCAAATAAAGATAATACTAACTGGCGTGACGCATCGGATTCAGAAATCCGTAATGCGATGGATAGTTCAGTATTTATGGATGATAAACGTCAAAAATATCAATTTCTAGATTTATCAAAGTATCAAGGCATTGATGAAAATCGAATTAAACGTATGCTATATGATCATCCAACATTGTTATCACATACGGATGATTTCATTGCAGCAGCGAAAGAACAACATGTCAACGAGGTATATTTAATTTCTCACGCATTGTTAGAGACAGGTTCTGTCATGTCTGAACTGTCAAACGGTGTGGAAATTGATGGTAAAAAATACTATAACTTCTACGGTGTCGGCGCATTAGATGAAGACCCGATTAAAACGGGTGCTGAATATGCGAAGAAAAAAGGATGGGATACACCTGAAAAGGCGATTAATGGTGGCGCGAAGTTTATTCATGATCATTATTTATCACATCCAGACCAAAATACGTTATACAGCATGAGATGGAATCCAAAAGATCCAGGTGAGCATCAATACGCGACAGATATTAACTGGGCGAAAAGTAATGCGACAATCATCGCTGACTTCTATAAAGACATTAAAACAGAAGGTAAGTATTTCAATTGGTACGTATACAAAGATGATGAAAAACATAAAGACGGTAAAAACTATTAAGAATTGAAGGAAGCAGGACTGAATAAACGGTCCCGCTTCTTTTTTATTCCGCTTTATTTTTGCGTCCCAGTGTAAAGAACAAAATGATCGTTGAAATGACGACTTTCAAAATGAATTTAAGCATATGTGCACCCCGTTATTTTCTGATTATGATTGCCTTAAGTATAACATGATTGTGCAGTGGCATGAAAATCTCCTTTTTGTACTAAAAGGTGTGCGTTTTTTGAAAAATTGGGTATAACAATGTGTAAAGAATTTGTGAAGGTGATGAAAATATGAAAGTAGCAATTATAGGTATGGGGACAGCAGGGGTTAGTGTATTAAGGCAACTTGTAAAACATCCAAACTTTGCAGATCTCGACATTGATGTTTATGACAATATTAAAAACATGGGGCAAGGGGAACCGTTTCAGAATGATAGTGATGACTTGTTGATTAACATTCCGGTTGATATGTTGTCGCTTAATATCGACAATATCAAGGAATTCAGAGAGTGGTATGATGCGCAGTCTGATTTTGACTATGGCGATGTAGACTACTTGCCACGTTTTGTTTTCGGGCACTATATGAAAGGCTATTTAGATCGTTATGTGAATATGTATGATAACATTCACGTCATTTATCAAGAAGTTGCACAGCTAGGTATTGAAGAACAATCTCACGACATAACGCCTAAAAAGATTGTTGTTTGCACGAAGCATCCTGAAGCAAGCTGTCGCCAATATGACTATGTGTTTGTAACAATTGGTACGATGTCGTATAACGATCCTTATCAATTAAAGGGGACACTTGGCTTTATAGACTCACCGTATCCAGCAAATCACACTTTAGATCAAGTTCAAGAAAATGATGACATTGCAGTAATTGGGACAGGATTAGCGAGTCTCGACGTTATTCGCTACGTGTTGAATCATCATAACAAGAAACTTTTAATCGCAAGCCGTGGCGGTCAATTGCCAAGTGTGCGTGGCGATATGCGAGAGGTTGACTTACGTTATTTAACCAAAGAACAATTTGATGCGTTGAAGCGGGCGCATATGGGTGTTGTACCTTTGAATGATGTGATTGCACTTTTTCGTAAAGAATGTGAAGCATTGGACATTCCACTTGAACAATTGCTGTACCGTCGAACAGGCAATGTTGAGCAAGATTTAAAATATGACTTGGCACATACTGAGATATTAGGGCGTCTGCAAAGCCTATTGATGGCGGTTAAAGACAATATGGACTGGATATGGAATAGTTTAACGCAAGCGGACCAACAAGCATATCTCGACCGTTATCATCAATATGTCAAAGAAAATTCCAACCCAATGCCTCGCGATACCGCAAAACTTATTTTGTCAGCACTCCGTAACGGTATGTTAGAAGTGTGTTCAGGATTAGAAAATGTTGAACATAAACATGGCCGTTATCATTTGAAGTTTGATGATACCGGACGACAATGTGTTGTGGATGTTGTGATTAATGCGACGGGACCTAAAACACGTCTGGATCAATTGGACGAATCTGATGCGTTATTGTTAGATTTGGCGGACAAACAAATTGTTCAGGCGCATCCAATGGGTGGTATTCAAATTGTACCTGAGACGAATGAAGTTATTAGCCCGCGTTATGGGACGTTGTCGAATATGCGTGCCATTGGTCAAGTGACGAACGGTGTGAATTTTCAGCGTAATGCTGTTACGATGATTGTGCAACAAGCGGTTAAGACAGTTGGGCAACTGTATCAACATTTAGAGCAGCAACAACAATTGGATGAGACTGTGAACACAATATAATAAGTATGTAATTCCGATAAAAATGGTGCAAATGGATTGTCAATTATTGAGAAATGGGGTAAGCTAAATGCGAACAGTATCGAATATCAGTTTTAATGCGCATACTGTTTTCGTATCTTGAATCTCAAACAATTTCATAACGATATTCTTTCGGGGCTGGGTGAAAATCCCAACCGGCAGTAAAATCATAAGCCTGCGACCTGTAGTGAACATGCGTTTGTTGACTATGGCTGATCTAGTGAGAATCTAGAGCCGACAGTGAAAGTCTGGATGGGAGGAAGAATTATCAAGGCACCATTACATGCAATACATGTGTTTTTTAAGCACGCGTATCGCTTATTTTGTGATGGTAAATATGCTGAATATGTCTGTATACTTTTTGGTACAGTATGATGATAAATCCTACCACTCGATGTTTTTGAACGAGTGGTTTTTTGTTTTTAGATTTGAGGTGATGACAATTAAACAATATTTAGAACATGCAATCAGTTTAGCTGAGATGGTAGAAGGTCAGACGGGTGTTAATCCACCGGTAGGCGCTGTCGTTGTTAAAGATGGACGTATTATTGGATTAGGTTCACATCTGAAAAAAGGTGACAAGCATGCTGAAATTCAAGCAATTGATATGGCTGGGAATGACAATGTGAAAGGCGCGACCATTTATGTGTCATTAGAACCTTGTTCGCATTATGGTGCGACACCGCCCTGTGCCCAACGTATTATTGATACGGGCATACAAAAAGTTGTCTACGCGGCGAGAGATATTACGTTACCTGCGACTGGCCATAAAATGATGGCAGATCATGGTATCGATGTCCAATACGCACCACATCCACGTGCCGAGCAGTTGTACGCATCATTTTTTACAAGCAAAACGACTGCACATCCAATCGTGACAGTGAAGGTAAGCGCGAGTATGGATGGTAAGCAAGCGACAGATCACCATGAAAGTCAGTGGATTACCTCAAAAGCGGTAAAAGCAGATGTATTTAAACTCCGCCATATGCATGATGCAATTATTACGGGTAATGGGACATTGACTGCTGATAATCCAAGTCTGACAGTGCGTACACAAGATGGGTGTCATCCTGCGCGTGTGATTTTAACACAATCAGGCAATGTTAACTGGGATGCCACGCTGTTTCATGATCATCTTGCACCGGTGTATGTGTATACGGATCAGCCTGAACTTGTGTCGCCATTTGAGCATGTACAAGTTGTACAACTACCGGACACAGCTATTGAAACTGTTTTACATGATTTATATACAAAAGGTTTTGGTCGCGTACTCGTTGAAGCTGGGCCAAAACTGACTTCACAATTTTTAGCTTCAGAATTTATTTCAACCTTCATCCTTTATTTAGCCCCGAAAATAATAGGTGGTCAAGGGAAATACCAATACTTCCAAACAGATGGTGTGACGCCACTTGATCAACTGAACACTTTTGAAATTGTCCATTCTGAAATGATAGATACTGACATGAAACTACTCATGAAAAGGAAGTGATGTCATGTTTACAGGAATCGTTGAGGAAATAGGTACAATCCAATCAATTAAAAAACAAAATCCGACAACGGAATTAACCATTCAATGTGAAAAAATTTTAAGCGACATGCACATCGGTGACTCGATAAGTGTAAATGGCACGTGTTTAACGGTTGTGCGTTTTGATGCGACGTCGTTTACCGTTCAAGTCATTGCAGGTACTGAAGATAAAACGTATTTAGGACAACTATCGACAGGTCAGTCGGTCAATTTAGAACGTGCGTTGCTTGCGACAGGGCGTCTAGGTGGGCATTTTGTCCAAGGTCATGTCGACGATAAAGGTGTCATATTGAATATTAAGCAATCGCGTAATGAATGGATCTACACGATAAAAGCACCAAATCATATTTTGAAGCAGATGATTCCACAAGGTTCTATTGCCGTGGATGGTGTCAGCTTAACCGTTTTTAAAAAAGAAGCGACAAGTTTCGACATTCATTTAATTCCTGAAACACGTAAAGCAACGATATTATCCATGAAAAAACAAGGTGACCCTGTGCATCTTGAAACAGATATGTTGTTCAAATACGTAGAGAATATTACACGCCAAAATGACGGTGTAACTGTCGATAGTTTATTGCGTGCAGGATTTTAACAGTGCTGAAAGTTCAAGGAGGGCTTAGGATGCAGTTTGACAAGATAGAGGATGCATTGCAAGCATTAAAAAATGGGGAGTCCATTATTGTTTGTGATGATGATGACAGAGAGAATGAAGGCGATTTACTCGCAATTACAGAATGGATGCATGATGACACAATTAACTTTATGGCACGTTATGGCCGAGGGTTAATCTGTTGTCCAGTCGACCGTCGTATTGCGCAACAAGCAGGTGTTGATGCGATGGTACAAAATAATACAGATCCCCATTCGACGGCGTTTACGGTGAGTATCGACCATGTAGATTCTACAACAGGTATCAGTGCATTTGAGCGTACACACACAGCACGTGCATTGATTGACGATAACATGACGGCTGCGACATTCAATCGACCAGGCCACATGTTTCCGTTGATTGCACATGATAAAGGTGTTTTAGGGCGACGTGGCCATACGGAAGCGGCTGTTGAACTTGCGAAGTTAACAGGTGCAAAACCAGCGGGTGTCATCTGCGAAATTATGAATGAAGACGGTACGATGGCGCGCGGCGAAACGTTACAGCAATTCAAAGAGACGCACGGTTTATGCATGATTACGATTGATGATTTAGTGGATTACATTAAAACAAATCAATCGCTCATTACACAAGAGGCGAAAGTACAGTTGCCGACTCGTTACGGAACGTTCGATATGTATGGTTTTACATCTGACATTGACGGTTCTGAGTTGATTGCTGTTGTGAATGGCGATATTCATGATGAGATGAATGTGCGAATTCATTCAGCGTGTGCGACGGGGGATATTTTCCATAGCGCGCGATGTGATTGTGGTGAGCAATTGGAATTTGCGATGTCATATATCAACGAGCATGGTGGCATGGTTATTTACTTACCGCAAGAAGGACGAGGTATTGGCTTGATGAACAAGTTAAAAGCTTACGAACTGATTGAACAAGGTTACAATACAGTTTCAGCAAATGAAGCACTAGGCTTTGCGCCAGATATGCGCGATTATGACAATGCGGCACAAATTTTAAAACACTTTGGTATTACGTCAGTGAATTTAATGACGAATAATCCTGAGAAATTTGAAGGATTAGCGCATTATGGTATTACGATGGCAACACGTATACCGGTGATTACGGAGACAAATGTTCATAATCACGACTATATGGAAGTTAAAAAAACACAAATGAGACATTTAATATAATTGGAGGCATAAAAGATGAACTTTGAAGGACAATTAGTAGGACAAGGATTAAAAATTGGGATTGTGGTTAGTCGTTTTAATGATTTTATTACAGGGCGTTTATTAGATGGTGCATTAGACGCGTTGAAACGTCATCAAGTAGCGGAAGATGCGATTGATGTTGCGTATGTACCGGGTGCATTTGAATTACCAATCGTTGCGAAAAAAATGGCACAGTCAGGTAAATACGATGAAGTTATAACGCTTGGATGTGTCATTCGTGGTGCGACATCACACTATGACTATGTGTGTAACGAAGCGGCTAAAGGCATTGCTAAAGCGAGTGATGATACAGGCGTTCCTGTTATTTTCGGTGTGTTAACAACTGAAAATATTGAACAAGCAATTGAACGTGCAGGTACGAAAGCAGGCAATAAAGGTGCTGAAGTTGCTGTAGGTGCAATTGAAATGGCAAATTTATTAAAAACAATCGGTTAATTGCATGAAAATAACCCCTTGAAGATTCGAGTGACGAACCTTCAAGGGGTTTCTTAAATTTAGCGTTTATTGCGAACTTTGCCTAGAAGCAGTGCTGTTACACTTAATGCACCTACGACAGCGAGTGATTTTGGTTTGACGAATTCTTTGAACGCCAATGTTAAGTTTTGTGGGCGTTCAGCGAGACGTCTCATAAAGTAACCGAACCAATCATCACCATACGGTACATAAATCGTAAAGTTGTAACCTTCTTTAGCAATCGATTCTGCAAGTTCAGTGCGGAAGCCATACAACATTTGGAATTCAAATTGCGACTTATCAATATTGTGTGCTTCTACAAACTTTTTCACGTGATTGATAACACGATGATCATGTGTTGCGATTGATGTGAAGTTTTTTGCGTTTAACAAGCGTTTTTCAATTAAACGAATATAGTTAGCATCGATTTCTTCAGTCGTTTGATACGCAATATAAGGCGATTCCTTGTATGCACCTTTTACTAAACGCAGACGTAAGTCCGGATATTTATCAATCAGTTCATCTGCTTTGAAAAGGTATGCTTGAATGACTGTACCAACATTTGAAAATTCAGTTTTTAATTGATCTAATGTATGTGTAATATCTGATAAACTGTCATATTTTTCAGTATCAAAGTTAATATGCATTTGATTGTATTCAGCGGCTTTTTTCACAATTTCATAAACGTTGTCATAAGCGAGTTGGCTATCAAATTCTGCACCTAATTGGCTCAGTTTGATAGAGACATGTGCGTTTAATCCATTTGAATGAATCGCCGACATTATTTTTAAAATATCATTTTTTGCAGCAATGGCTTCTTGTTTAGAGTTTACAAACTCACCAAGATTATCGACAGTTGCTGCGATGTTTTTATCGTTCAGACGTTGAATCGTTTTTACCACGTCTGCGATAGAATTACCAGCTACGACTTTGTTAGCACCTAACGAAGGGCCAATTTTCTTAGCTGATGAATTAAGAAAAGCATTATTTGATAAAGCAATAAAAAAGTTTTTGAATAATCCCATTTTTATTCCTCCCATAACTTTGTTTAACGATTAACAACAGTGTATCACGAACATTAATGTGATG
>NZ_PPRF01000008.1 GCF_002902145.1 Staphylococcus rostri
GTAGATGTACCAGTTACTGTTACAGAAAAAGCTAAAACACAAGCTGAACAAAATGATCCAACAGCGACACCAGAAGTGGTAGAGCAAGGTGGAAAAGTTGATTTAACAGATAACGTTGATACAAAAGGTCTTCCAGAAGGTACAAAAGTTGTTGACGTGACACCAGAAGGATCAATCGACACTGACAAACCAGGTGAATACACTGGAACAGTAGAAGTTGTATATCCAGACGGTTCAAAAGACACAATCGAAGTGCCAGTAACAGTTAAAGAAAAATTAACTGACGCTGATCAAAACGATCCAACAGCGACACCAGAAGTAGTTGAGCAAGGTGGAACAGTAGACTTAACAGATAACGTTGATACAAAAGGTCTTCCAGAAGGTACAACAGTTAAAGATGTAACACCAGAAGGATCAATCG
>NZ_PPRF01000078.1 GCF_002902145.1 Staphylococcus rostri
ACATAAGGATAGTATACACTATAATAGAATAAAAGTTCGTGTTTTATATAAATTTTTATGCATTTTTATAATAGGAGGTTATGAGCGACACATGGTATTGAAACTGTTTCCAACGATATGTGCAAAAAGTATTTTTCATATCGATTATGAAGTTGTAAAAGAATTGGGTTACAAAGCAATTATTTTCGATATTGATGCGACATTAGTGCCACACGGTGCCGATACAACACCCGAGGTTGATGCGTTGTTCAATAAGATTCACAACATGGGTTTTAAAACATTGTTGTTGTCCAATAATAGTGATGAACGCATTAAGCATTTCAATCGTCATATTCAAACAGACTATATTCCGATGGCAGACAAGCCGGATTCAAAGGGGTATATTAAAGCAATACGTACGTTAGCGGTACCAAAACATCAAATTCTCGTTGTAGGAGACCAAATATTTACCGATATTGTTGGTGCGAACAAATGTAATTTGGACACGGTATTAGTGGATTATTTACTACATGAAGGTGAAACAAAGATTGGCAAAAAGCGCCGCGTTGAACAACTATTACTACGATTATTTGCGCTCAAACCAACAGTGAGTCCTTTACAGCAAGCCATTATTCAAAAGAAGCAAGTGCGACAACCTTTAAGCGACCGTTATCCGATTCTATATAATGTTGCGACGAAAAAGGAAACAGTTAAACGCTATGTGAAAGACGCAAAGCAACGTCAAAAATTTGCGGTAACTAAGCAAAACAAAACATTACCGCACGTTGTTCATCAAGAAACGTCTTATCTCATTAAAAAAGGGAAAGGGATTGATTTAGTCCTACAGAAAAATAAGGCAGATAATATCGCATTGGCTGCCTCTAAAATGGATCATATCGTCATTCAACCCGGCGAATATTTTTCGTTTTGGAAACTCGTTGGCAAGATTACTAAAAAAGCGGGTTACAAAGATGGGCGTGTGATTGTAAACAATGAAGTCGTTGCTGGAATGGGTGGCGGTTTATGTAACTTGGCAAATACACTTCACTTGTTAGTGGTACACAGTCCGTTAGAAATTACAGAGTTACATACACATTCTGATGCATTGGCGCCTGAACAAGGAGAAAGACGACCTTTTCAAAATGGCACATCTGTATCATACAACTATGTGGACTATCGCTTTAAGAATGTTACAGATCAACAAATACAAGTGTGTTTTCATGTAGAAGACGAGACATTGTATGCCGAATTAAGAAGTGAACATGCATTTCCATGGAAGTACCGTCTTGTTGAAGAAAATCATCGCTTTGTACAAGAAAATGGTAAGTATTATCGTAAGTCTAAAATATATAAAGTCACAGAAAATCGTGAGACAGGGGAAGAACAAAATAAAGAGTTGTTGTTAGATAATCGCTCAGAAGTCATGTACGATTATGATTTAATACCACAATCACTCATTCGACCTGAATAATAAAAAGTTTGCTTTCTAAGGTAATTAGGGAGCAAACTTTTTATATTTTGAAGAAGTGCATTCGACAACTCATTAATTAAAAAAAAGGTGGGAATGTCATTCGTTTATATTCATACCTATAATGATTATCCTATTTAAGTTAAATGATAAACTAGTTCGTAAAATAAAAAATTTATACAATGATAAGGTATTATTTCTTGATTTGTACAATAGATTTAATTTTGCAACAGAACCTATAGTAATAATAGGTATGTATATTAATTAATAAATTAAAATAAGAACACTTTGCATGGGAAATTACTGTATTTTATATTTAGTTGACTTTTCTGAATTTTTAGTGTATTAATTAAACTATCAAAAAAGCGTTTTCATGAAAGAAAAGTTTATTTATGTAACTAATACTGATTCAAATGACATTTCTGTAATTAGCAGTAAGCAGGAGAGCGAATTAACTAGGATTCCTGTGGGTGGAAGTCCTAGAGGAAGCATGGCTTTACATAAAAGCTTACCTTGTTAATAAATAACTCATTTTGGAATCTATTTATATGGGGTGTATATCCGGTTGTGATACCTATATTTATTAAGAATGAAATCGGTGATAGTCCTATAATATTTTTCTTATTTTCATCTCTTTTATCTTTAGGAATAGTTGTAGGAAGCTTGCTAATTTCTAAATTAAAAGTTAAGAGCAATAGAAAAATTATTGATTTTTCTATTGTAGCTCATGGAATAATATTTTTTATTATAGGTATATCTAATAATGAATTTTTCTTTCTTTTGCTAGCATTATTTTTTGGTATTATTTCTGTTCCAGCAATGATATTTTCTAAGACTTATATACAAGAAAATATCCCCGAGCAAAATCAAGGGGCAATATTTTCTTTGTTTTATTCTTTTAGTACAGCGGGTTACCCTTTAGGATTAGCTTTATCAGGTTTTATAATTAATGTAATAGGTGTTAAGTATACTATCATTATTTTATCAATGATTTTGATAGTAGCTGTCACTTTTTCGATTATAATCAGAGGTGTTTATGAAAATATCAAACAAGCAAATTAAAAATTTTAGCATATTCAAACAGAAGTTAAGTATAGACAACTATTTTACTGATATATATCATGCGCTTAATAATGTAGGTATTGTTCAGTTAGATAGTATTAATGTTTTTACTCGGACACAAGACTTATATTTTCTTAATAGGATCAAAAGTTATAAACAAGAGGATTTATTAAGATGTTATGATGAATTTGAAATAAGCGAAAATTATAGTAGAGCATTAACTATAAATAACATTCAAGACGACAACAAATACGTTTGGAGACATGCCAGGTTCTATGAAAGATATAAAGAATCTTATAACAAAGAAGATTTTGATTTGATAGAAAAGATATTAGAGTCTATTTCAGAAAATACTTTATTGTCGTTTAAAGAATTAACTAATATCTATAAGTATAATAAGTCTGAAGGATGGAAAAAAAGTAAAATACAAGATTTAACAGATTTTTTATTTAGAACTGGGCAGATAGGTGTTCTAAGAGATAAGAATTTTCAAAGGTACTTATATAAAAAGAAAACTGTAGATAATCCTTATAGTTATAAAGAATCTTTAAAATATTATGTGTTACGTTCTCTTGATGGATTGGGTGTATTAACAGCTAAGGAGATAGCATTTGAGTGGAAAGTAAAGGTTAAGGACATACAAGCTGTTTTAAGTGAGTTAGAGAAGGCAAATAAAGTGAGTACTTTATTTAACGGAGATGAAAAGTATTATATTTTAAATAAAGATATTGAATGTTTTAATCATCAAAGTATTGAAACAGTATCTAAA
>NZ_PPRF01000079.1 GCF_002902145.1 Staphylococcus rostri
GAATAATGATTATGAATATAAATGAGGCTAAAATTATTGGTGGATAACGTCAGTTTTAAAGAGAAATGCAATATTTGAAGAAGTATAGTAACAGAATGAATTTTAGAGTGGAAAAATATATAATCTATTATGCGTTAATTTTGTGAATGAAAATCAAATGTTGTAAAAATAAGTAGAAACGTATAAAAGGTGGAGTGCTCATCCAAAATATAAACAAAGCACGAACAGCTCAAAAAGTTGCTCGTGCTTTATTAATTATTGATAACAATTTTGATAACAAGCCTTAACCGCTTCTTCGGCATCTTTATTCGAAATACCAAACATCATCGAAATCTCAGAAGAACCTTGGTTAATCATTTTCAAGTTGATGTTCGCATCGGCAAGTGCTGTTGTAATTTTATTAGCAGTACCGACCATAGCACTCATACCTTCACCAACAACCATTAAAATGGCTAAATCATGTTCGACGTTCAGTTCGTCAATTTCACACTGTGAACGAATCGCATTCAATACTTTTTCCTCTTTGCCGGCGAGTTGAGAGGTACGCATAATAATACTGATATTATCGATACCAGATGGCATATGGTCAAACGAGATATTGTTTTCTGCAAGTATATTTAATATTTTTACTGAGAAACCGACTTGTCTGTTCATTAAATATTTTTTGATGTTAATACTAGTAAAGCCTTTGTCACAACTAATACCAGTTACAACTCTGCGGCGATTAATTTCTCTATCATGCACGATATACGTACCGGGGTCGTCTGGGCGATTGGTATTTTTAATGACGACTGGAATGCGATAGCGATATAAAGGTTGTAACGCTTCATCGTGAAAGACGCCAAACCCTGCATAGGATAATTCTCGCATTTCTCGATAAGTAATCTCGCTAATGATTTCAGGAGAATGGATGACTGTAGGATTTGCTCGGAAAATACCAGAGACATCCGTAAAGTTTTCATAAAGATCTGCTTGAACACCGCGTGCAACAATAGCACCTGTAATATCAGACCCACCTCTAGGGAATGTTACGATATGGTTTGTTTCTGAATATCCGAAAAACCCGGGAATAATAATTTTTTCAGGAATATTGCGAATTTCTTTGATTTTATCGTAACTTGATGGCAGAATCTGCGCGTTTTCAGGCTCATCTGTCACAATAATACCCGCATCTTTAGGAGATAAATAAATTGTTGGCACACCTTGTTCATTGTTATATGCGGCAATGATTTGCGCATTGAAGTTTTCTCCTGAAGATTTTAACGCATCTAATAAACGTGCGGGTTGGTCTGCGAGTGTTTTAATATGTTGTTCGAGTGTCGAATCGATTTGTTGTAAGAGATCAGTTTTGAGTTCGAGTTCATCGATAATATCGCTGAAACGTTCTAGAATTTCTTGTTTCTTTGATTGGTAATCCAAACCATTAATGACTTTTTCATATAATCTGATTAAAAGGTCGGTTGCTTTGGTATCCTCAGCGTGACGCTTACCAGGTGCAGATACGATGATAATGCGTCTGTCCTCGTCACTGTTTACAATATTTAAAACTTTTTTAATCTGTGCTGCTGTAGCAACTGAGCTACCACCAAATTTTGATACTTTCATAATACATACAACCTTTCATTCATATTGGATTTCCTATTCAGTTTTAAACTGAAAAATGTTATGATAGAGATGTGTTTTTGAAATTTTTAGAACTTTACAAACTTTGTGAATGAACTTATACTAAACTATATTTATTCATATTTCAATATGTAGTTAATAATTTGTGCGAAACAATCGGAGGGATATTACATGAAACAACTCAATGTTGCATTATTAGGACTAGGGACTGTAGGTTCTGGCGTGGTTAAAATCATCGAAGAAAACCATCAACAGATTAAAGAAACCATTCAAAAAGACATTCAGATTAAACATATCTTAGTTCGTGATAAATCAAAAAAACGCCCACTTAACATTTCACAGTATCATTTGACCGAAGATGTAAATGATATTTTGAATGATGATGATGTGGATATCGTCATTGAGGTAATGGGTGGTATTGAACCAACTGTGGATTGGTTAAAAGCAGCATTGTCTCAGAAAAAACATGTAATTACAGCGAATAAGGATTTATTAGCAGTGCATTTACGCGTGCTAGAAGATCTTGCGCAAGAGAATGGTGTTGCACTCAAGTATGAAGCGAGTGTGGCAGGTGGGATTCCAATTGTCAATGCAATCAACAATGGTTTGAATGCGAACAATATTAGTAAGTTTATGGGGATCTTTAACGGAACATCTAACTTTATTTTAACGAAAATGACTGAAGAAGGTGCGCCATACGAAGCGGCATTACAAGAAGCACAGGATTTAGGCTTTGCAGAGGCAGATCCAACTGATGACGTGGAAGGTATTGATGCGGCACGTAAGGTTGTCATTACATCTTATTTATCATTCAACCAAGTGATTAAGCTTACAGATGTGACAACTGAAGGAATTAGTCGAGTGACGACAGGCGATATTGATGCGGCGAGAACACTCGGCTATAAGATTAAGTTGATTGGTAAAGGTACGTATACGAACGGACAAGTTGAAGCGTCTGTTAAGCCAACGTTAATTGCGCATAGTCACCAATTAGCAGCAGTCGAAAATGAGTACAATGCAATTTATGTGATTGGAGATGCTGTAGGCGAAACAATGTTCTACGGTAAAGGTGCAGGTAGCTTGGCAACAGGTTCAGCAGTTGTGAGTGACTTATTGAACGTATCCTTACAATTTGAATCTAATTTGCATACATTACCACCGCATTTTGAGTTGGCGACTGAAAAAACAAAAGAAATGATGGACACGACGGAACCGGAATCAATTAAAGAAAAAGAGAGTTATTACTTTGTGGTGACATGTCCAGATGTTTCTGATAAACAAATAGAGACAGATATTAAAGGTAATTTACCGTTTCATAAAACATTACAACTTACACAAATTGAAGACCGTCAATATGCAGTCGTTGTGATTGGTGTCGATGAGCAACCAACAGCAGCAATTGAGGCATTAGATGGTTATGAAGTACAAAAAATTTATCCGGTTGAAGGAGTCTGATTAGAAATGAAGTTATGGCAAGGGCTTGTAAAAGAATATGAACAATTTTTACCAGTAAATGAAAATACGCCGAATGTGTCGTTAAATGAAGGACACACACCGTTAATTTATTGTCCGACGATGTCTGAAATGTTGGGTATTGAATTGCATGTCAAATATGAAGGTGCCAATCCAACGGGCTCGTTTAAAGACCGTGGTATGGTGATGGCAGTGACAAAGGCGAAAGAGCAAGGGCGTAAAATTGTGATTTGTGCATCAACAGGGAACACATCAGCATCAGCGGCGGCGTATGCAGCAAGAGCTGGGTTGAAAGCGATTGTCGTGATTCCAGAAGGTAAGATTGCATTAGGAAAGTTATCGCAAGCTGTAATGTACGGTGCGCAAATTGTATCTATTGAAGGAAACTTTGATGAAGCATTAGAAATCGTTAAAGAGATTGCTCAAGACGGAGAAATCGAGCTTGTTAACTCTGTGAATCCATTCCGTATTGAAGGACAAAAAACAGCAGCATTCGAGATTGTTGAACAATTCGATGGTGCAGCACCAGATGTTTTAGCCATTCCAGTTGGTAACGCAGGGAATATTACAGCGTACTGGAAAGGTTTTAAAGAGTACAACGAACAGTCTGAAAGTGGTTTGCCAAAAATGTTTGGTTTCCAAGCAGAAGGTGCATCACCTATCGTCCAAAATAAAGTTGTGAAAAATCCAGAGACGATTGCAACAGCGATTCGTATCGGTAACCCTGCAAGTTGGGATAAGGCTGTGGATGCCATTGAGACGTCTAATGGTTTAATCGATGCTGTAACAGATGATGAAATCTTGGAAGCTTATCAATTGATGACGTCTAAAGAAGGTATTTTCAGTGAGCCGGCAAGTAATGCATCAATTGCTGGTTTGATTAAGCTACATCGACAAGGTAAACTCGAGAAAGGTCAAAAAGTAGTGGCAGTGTTAACTGGTAATGGTCTTAAAGACCCAGACACAGCGATTGGACTGTTAGAAAATCCAATTCAAGCATTGCCAAATGATAAAGACCAAATCATACAATATATTAAGGATGCATTAAAATGATAAAAAACAAGTTAAGCCTAAAAGTACCAGCATCAACTGCTAATCTTGGCTGTGGTTTTGACTCGATTGGCATGGCGCTCAATAAGTTTTTATATATTGATGCGCAACCTATTCGTGCACAGCAGTGGAAATTTCATCATGAGGGGCCACATCTTAATGGATTACCTGATGACAAGACGAACTATATTTATAAAACTGCGCAATATGTTGCAGAAAAATTTAATGTTCAGTTACCTGCATTGGAAATTAAAATGTATAGTGACATTCCATTGGCACGCGGGTTAGGGTCATCAGCATCGGCACTCGTAGCGGCATTGTATATTGCCAATTATTTTGGAGATATTGAATTGTCAAAGTATGAGTTGTTACAGTTAGCGACTGAAATAGAAGGACATCCCGATAATGTTGCACCTACGATATACGGCGGGCTTGTTGTTGGTTATCATAACGCAGAAACAAATATTACAGATGTTGCACATATTGATGTGCCGAATGTTGATTTTATCCTTACAATACCTGAGTATGAATTGGAAACGAAAAAGTCACGTGCTGTATTACCTGAAACCTTGAATCATAAAGATGCAGTTAAATACAGTGCGATTAGTAACACGATGATTAGTGCGTTGATTCAACACAATTATGAGTTGGCGGGTAAAATGATGGAACAGGATGGTTTGCATGAACCGTATCGTCAACATTTAATTCAAGACTTTGCCGCGGTTAAGCAAAAGGCACATGAGTATGGTGCATATGCAACGGTAATGTCTGGCGCGGGCTCTACTATTATGACAATGGTAAAGAAAGAACAGAGTGGTCCGTTAGTGCGCGCACTTCGCCAATCTTTTGAGAATTGTCATTCAGAACTTGTAACAGTCAATACTGAAGGCGTTGTAAGCCAATCTATTCATAAATACTAACAATTGAAGCAGTTTTGCTCACAAGTTTCAATGTGAGTGAAACTGCTTTGTTTATGTTTAAACTTGTAATATGAACTACTTTGACAGAATTATGTCGTATACTACTGACGCTATCATAAAGTTGTATGCTGTTGTAAGATATAGAGTGAAAAGGAGACAGATACTATGAAACCAGACTTAATCATATTTGATATGGATGATACACTATTAACTTCAGAAAATAGGGTGTCACAAGCAACAAAAGATTATTTATTGAAAGTGCAACAGCTCGGATATAAGTTAACATTAGCGTCAGGGCGTCCAACAGAAGGCATGTTGGCTGTTGCGAAAGAACTCGAACTTGATCGCTATGGCAGTTATATTATGAGCTATAATGGGGGTCAAACGATTGATGTGGCAAATCAAGCAGTGATCGCCAAACAAAGTGTGACGAAAGCAGACTTTGATCGTATTGTTGATTTTTGTCGTCAACATGACATGATGGTATTAACATATTATGAAGGACAGATTGTTTGTGAAGGGTCACATAAATACATGAACGTTGAATCACAATTGACGGGTATGCCAATGATTCAAGTGGAAGATATTAAAGCCTTTGTTAAAACGGATGTACCGAAAGCAATGGCAGTCGATGACGAAGATAAAATTGCACATATGTTTGCGACAGAGGCAATGCAATTTACTGATGAATTAGCTGTCACAATTAGTAAGCCATTTTTCTTGGAATTTATGAGTAAAGGCGTGTCAAAAGGGGCGGCGATCCGTCGTTTAGCAGAGCAACGTCACTTATCTGTAGAGAATATGATTGCCTTTGGTGATAGCGCCAATGATCTTGATATGATTGAAACAGTAGGTACAGGTGTTGCTATGGGGAATGCACTAGAGATTGTTAAAGAGAAAGCTGATTTCGTAACGAAAAGTCATGATGAAGATGGTATTCCGTTTATCTTAGAACGATTACTCGAAATAGAAGCCTAAAATTAAAACAGTGAAGTTGGTTTAATTACCAGCCTCACTGTTTTGTTTGTATTTGAGCTATTTAGCTGTATGCGTCCATTCTTTTTGGCCACGATGACGCTTAATATGTGCATAAATATAGTCGGCAGCATATTCTTGGTTTGTATAAATGGTAATGGCAAAAGCAGATTGATTCTCTTCAAACGGTACGTCCAAATAAAGTTCTTTTAAATGTTGATATAGATTTTCCATTTGGTCATGCGTCAAACTACTATATTCACGTAATGTACGCTTAAGTAGTTGCCCGTGCTTTTCCTCTAAAGATTGTACAACAATAACGAAGCGTTCTTCAGTTTTGAGCACATCATCAAAAAGGTTTGTTTGTCCCACCATATTAAAACCACCTTTATATGTTGTTTCTTTAATTATACCGTATTTATATAGCCGATAAAATAGAAAAAAAGAGGGAGTGGGACAGGAATCTCATTTATCAAAAAAGATTCCGTTGTCCCACCCCGGAAAGGCTGAGTAGGCGTGAAAAAAGCTTGTAAAAGCGTATTTTCACGCCAGTCAGCTACTGCCTTCTACATGAATACTCGAACTTACATTGAATGCTTCGATTAATGTCCATCTCCTAAATGATTACTTACGATATGATTCGTGTTCGCTCAAATCAATTTCTTCTAAAGGAACGACTTTTGTTTTATGAACGAGTTTATGAATTAAATAAATCATAAACAGTACAATAATTGGTAAGAAGTTTTGTGCCAATTTAGGTAAATCTAAGTGAATAATCGCTTCTGCTGAACTACCGAAAATCAAGAAGAAAATGGTTGCAAAAACTAAAATCGGACCGAATGGGAAAAACGGTGCTTTATATGGCAGCAATTGATTGATGTCTTTGTTCTGTACTTTGATTGCGCGTCTTAATCGAACTTGTGCTAATACACTTGATGCCCAAACGAATGTAATCAACGCACCAATAATATTAAGCAAGCTGATAACGCTCTCTGAATTATAGTTTGCATACACTGTAACAGAAGTGATAAAGACAAATGTTGTTAATAAGGCGTTGAGTGGTAACTTTGTTTGGCGATTAATCGTGCCTAGAAACTTTGGTGCTTGTCCATTTTCACTCAATGAGAACAACATACGACTTGTTGTGAAAATACCTGAGTTTGCTGCTGAAAGTAATGTTGTTAAGATGACAGCGTTAATCACTGAAGCGGCAAACGCAATACCTACTTTATCGAATACGATTGTGAAAGGACTTTGTGTAATTGAGCTATCTTCATTTAATAATGTAGGATCTGTATACGCTAAAATACCAGAAATGACTGCAATAGATAGCACATAGAAAAGTAAAATACGCCAGAATACTTGCTTAATTGCGCGTGGCATAGATTTTCTAGGGTCATCTGATTCACCAGCAGCAACAGCAACGACTTCAGTACCACCGACAGAGAATCCGGCGATTAGTAAAACACTTAGGAATCCTGAAAGACCACCGACGAATGGTGCTTCACCAACTGTGTAATTTTCAAAGCCATAATATTTGCCACCTAAAATACCAAAAATCATCAAAATACCTAAGATAATAAAAACGATAATTGTAATAACTTTGATAAGTGATAGCCAAAATTCTGCCTCACCAAACGCTTTAACTGAAAATACGTTGAGTAAGAAAATGATCAATAAGAAAATAATGCTCCAAACAAGGGGAGAGAAGAAATGGAAGGCATCCCAATATCCTATTACGTTGGATGCAACAATGATATCGATACTTGTAACAAGTGACCATATCGTCCAATACAACCAGCCCATCGTAAATCCTAGCGAAGGGTCTACAAATCGCGTGGAGTAACTACTAAACGAACCAGATACGGGATAAAAAGTTGCCATTTCACCAATTGATGACATTAAAAAGTACAACATGACACCAATTAATAAGTATGCGAGTATTGCACCACCTGGTCCAGCTTGTGCAATAACGCCCCCCGTAGCGACGAATAGGCCAGTTCCAATCGCACCACCAATTGCTATCATGGTAATGTGTCTTGATTGGAGGCCTCTATTTAAATTCTTTTCTTCCATAGACATCTGCTCCTCAAAATAAATAAAAGATTTCTATCTATTGTACTTGCA
>NZ_PPRF01000080.1 GCF_002902145.1 Staphylococcus rostri
CGATTGAATTCAAGACACCAGACGGTTACATTCCAACAACAGAGAATGTCGGCGATGATACGAAGGATTCCGACGGAACGAAAGTAACGGTAAACGTTGACGGTAAGAATGATACGACAATCGACTCAGGATTTATCAAGGAGACACCAGTGTATGATTTAGGCGATAAAGTATGGTTCGATGAGGATCAAGATGGTATCCAGGATGCGAATGAATCAGGAATCGAAGGTGTTAAAGTAACATTAACGAAACCGGATGGCACAGTGGTCGCAACGACAACAACAGACGCAAATGGTAACTACATCTTTACAGGATTAGAGCCAGGAGATTACGTTGTAACGTTCGAAACACCAGCAGGAATGGATCCAACGAAAGTAAATGTTGGAGACGATGCACTTGATTCAGATGGTACAAGCATTAAAGTACACTTAACTGGAAATGATTATACAATCGATTCAGGATTTGTGGTTAAAGAAATTCCATCTGAACCAGGTAAGGAAATTCCATCTGAACCAGGTAAAAAAGATACACCAACACCAGGTAAAGAAGTGAAAGAATTACCTAATACAGGTGAAGCAAATAATAGTGGTATCCCAGCAGCATTATTAGCTGGACTAGGTGGATTATTATTATTTAGAAAACGACGTTAAGAAAATGGCGGATAAAAACTAAAAAGCTTTTATGTATAATTCGGCTATAGATATTATCTATGGCCGAATTTTTCTTATAATATGGTAAAATGATAGTTATAAATGATATGGAGGTTACTTATGTCTATAGAAACTAGAATCAACGAATTGTTAGCACTAGTAGAGAAAAAGCATGGAGAAATAAAAGATGAATTTTACATTTCTTTAGGAAAAGAAAATATTAAAGCTGATATAAAATTATTTAGGGGATCAAAAAATATAAAAAGAGACATAATAAATTATTGTGAAAAATTTAAGAAAAAAACAAGAACTTATCCGAAATGGATAAAAATTGATATCGTTACCAGTACAGAAGATATATTTTATGATGATCTAAAGAGAGAAATGGAAAAATGTCGAAGAAACTACATTGAATATGGGATTGTTCTTGATAGTATGTGGAATCTTTCTTTTTTACCGGAAGTTATTAATGCGAATGCATTTGTTAAACCACAAGGTAAAGAAAGAATACTTTCAGAAAAAAATATTAATAATTATTTATTGAAGTATACATCTCAAAAACGTGCTTTCAAACACTCGCTGTATTCCGGTAAAAGAGTTATGAAGTTTACAACGAAGAGTTTCTTTTTGGATGAAAATGAGTTATATGAACTAGAAGAATCAGGATATACTAAAGGATTACGCAAAATTGAAAATTTATCATTAGAATTAGATAAATTAATTGCTACAAGTACGGACTTTCTTAAAAATGAAATTCAGGATAATGGAAGATACATTTATGGATATTTTCCACACTTCGATAAAGAAATAGGTTTCGCAAATTTCAAGTTTAAGTTAGTCACCTTTTACGAGTGAGGACTACACTGAGATTATCCGTTTCCGAACCTGTTGAGGATGGATGAGTTTTA
>NZ_PPRF01000081.1 GCF_002902145.1 Staphylococcus rostri
TTTTTGGCTCTTTTCATACATTCACTTCGTAATAGACAATCTGCACAACCTTCACATTGATATTGTTTGAAGTCTTTCTGATAGCCCTGACCATCTCTTCTTTTTCTATACCCTTGGAAACGTAACTCTTTGTTGTTCGGACATATGTAGTAATCATCTAACTCATTGTATACCCAATTAGTTGTATTAAATGGGTCCTTTTTATATTTCCGTTTCTTCTCTTTTATATACATACTGTAGGTAATTAAGGGTGTTTTCTCAAAATCATCAAGTATCATCGTATAATTACGTTCACTTCCGTATCCTGCATCTGCCACAATATATTCTGGAATGTCACCGTATAATTCTTCAATCGATTTTAAGAATGGCTCAAGCGTTCGTGTATCACCTGGATTACTATAAACACCAAATGCTAAAACGAATTGATTATTTGTCGCTATCTGCAGGTTGTAGCCCGGTTTCAACTGACCATTTCTCATATGATCATCTTTCATTCTCATAAATGTCGCATC
>NZ_PPRF01000082.1 GCF_002902145.1 Staphylococcus rostri
TAGAGTGACGTGGCGTGAAGGGCTTTGTGGTTAAGGTACATCACAACAAAGTAACAATGCTAGTTGCACGTTCAGATATTAAAAATAACAGGGAGATGATTCGTAAATGAAAAAGTTAATCTCAGTTTTACTAGGTGCAACAATTTTATTAGGTGCTTGTTCGCAAGCGGAAAGAGTAAACGAGAACTTGAAGCAAGAGTCAGACAACTTCAATACTGTTAGAAAAATTACGGTAATCAATGCAATTAAGCAAGACATCATTTTCCAAATGTCTGGACGTATGTCGATTAAAGCTGATCCGAAAGAAAATCAATTAGAAGTAGTCGTCGAAAAGCAAAACGGTGAATACCAAAAGCACATTATTGGACTGTCAGACAATGTGTCGTATGTGGTTGAAGATGTTACCACAAAAGATGTGAGTAAGTATCAGTATGAAATTAACTACAATCCTAAAATGTGGATACCAGCAAAACCGGATTACAAAGACTAAAGGAGATGAAAAAGGATGATACCAACATTTAGAGTTTGGGATGAAAAAGACAAGAGAATGCTTTACCCAGGTGACTACACGATGGAGATTGATGATTATGGAGTACATGTACTAGGTAATCATAATCAAGTTATTTCTGTCGATGAGGACGAGAACCTTATGCAGTCAACAGGTGCTTTTGATAAGCGTGACGTTGAAATTTATGAGGGCGATATAGTACGCTTCAACTTCCCTTACGGTAAAAGGCAGAGAGCGATAGGCGTTGTTGTGCTTAGAGATGATGAAGCGTGTTTTGGTCTTGATATAGATTCATCAGATGAAAAACTTAGACTTTATCGAGACGGACGTTATTTCGAAGTGATCGGAAACAAGTATGAACAACCACATTTGTTAAAGGAGGACGAGTAAAGTGCCGAAAATCAAAGTGAAGAAACAAGTTGGTCTAGAAGAGTTGCT
>NZ_PPRF01000083.1 GCF_002902145.1 Staphylococcus rostri
AGTTATTTTTGTATAAACAAACATTTTTAGTAATAATCAATATTTCTATGTTCGCGTGTATATTTTCTTTTTTGATACTGTAAAAAAGATTATTTTTATAGTAATTATGACGTACAAACCCTTCTATATTTACGGTTTAATTCAATTGTGAACCGTTACTTAGCACAGATGGCATGATTATTTTTCTTATATAGTAATGGCTGATTCGTTACATATATATAGGAAAAATAAAATATAGAAGTAAAGAAGGGATTAGTAGAAGATGAGATACAGTCAGTATGATAGAAAGAAACAAATTTTTGGTATTCGTAAGTTTTCGTATGGTGCAGGATCAGCAGTGTTAACAACATTGTTATTCTTAGGTGCTACACACAGTGCACAAGCTGCTGAAACAACAGAACCAGCGGCAGCAGAGGAGGCAACAACGCAAGAAGCGCCTACCCCAGCGGAAGATACACAAGCTGAACCAGCAACTGAGACGCCAGCAGTTGAAAGTACGGAAGCGGTACAAGAAGAAGTAGCGCCGGAACCAGCTCAAGAAGCACCACAAGCTGAAACGGTAAAAACGAAAGAAGATGGCGGTCATTATTCAGTAGGTGGCAATGACTATCCAACAGTAGACTTACCTGAAGCAGATGTAGTCAAAACGAAAGAAGCAGATAAACACTATTCAGTAGGCGGTAACGATTACCCAACAGTTAATGCACCAAATGCCGAAATTGGTGAACGTATTGATCCAGAAACGGGTGAAAAAGTAAAATACATCGTGTCATCTAAACCACGTACAACAGAAGCGCCTAAAACAGAAACAAAAGAAACAACACAATCAGAGCCAGCTGTACGCACAACATCAGCACCAGCAACTATTGGTGGTGAAGATAGAGGTGGTGGTCCATCGTTAAATGTACATAGTATCGGTGGCGGCGGTGTCAATGTAACGCCAGGTTGCGCTAAATTTCAAAAAGATGGCCGCGTGAAATATGATTATGAAGTATCTTTAAACCCGATTAAATCTAGTGATCACCTTCAAACAGGTAGCACTTTTAACATCACAATTCCTAAATTTGCGGAAAATGTAAGATTTACATTGATTGGAACGCGTGATGAAAATAGTAAAGCGCATGATGTTAATATGGAATTAGGTCAGATGACATATGATGAGTATGAAGCGGGTTATGAGGAATATGGAAATCCAAACTTTCATAATATCCCAACTTATGAAGAATATTTAGAACTGAAAGAACAAGGAAAATTACCAATCTCAGTTGTGGAACATAAGGTTGAAGATGATGGGTACAGTATCACTTCAACAAGTGGGCAAGATTTTCACGCTTTGGTACGCTCATTTTCAGTGAATACATTGGTTACAGGACCAATCGGTTTAAAAGTAGAGTTTGATATTTCTAAAGAACAATATGAAAAAACACCTTATTTACCATTAGATGCGCGCCTAGGCTGGAGAGGTTTTTCTGAAGGTGATGAAATTCAGAATTATGACACAGGTGCACAGGCTTTAGATCCATATAGAAAAGCAATAACTAGTACAGAAATTAAAAATGACCGTATAGTAGAGTCTATGTATTATTACATTGAGCATCCAGAAGAAATTAAACTGGGTAGTTTCGATGAACACGGTTTTTACGGTCAACCAGGTGTAGCTGTAACACGTAATATGGGACATTGGAGTACAATTGGTCCTGATATTTCTGAATCAACTTTTGATTATGCAAGTGAGTTTAATCTCGACGCAAATCCAGCTGTCACATATTATGGTCCTAAAAATGAAGACTTAGCGGACATTGCAGTTGTGACGGTTTGTGAGTTAGAACCAGATGAAGGCGATGCAGATAGCGATTCAGATGCAGATAGCGATTCAGATGCAGACAGCGATTCAGATGCGGACAGCGATTCCGACGCAGACAGTGACTCAGATGCGGACAGCGACTCCGACGCAGATAGTGATTCCGACGCAGATAGCGACTCAGATGCAGACAGTGACTCAGACGCAGATAGCGACTCAGATGCGGATAGCGACTCAGATGCGGATAGCGACTCCGACGCAGACAGTGACTCAGATGCGGATAGTGACTCCGACGCAGATAGCGACTCAGATGCAGACAGCGACTCCGACGCAGATAGTGACTCAGATGCGGACAGCGATTCAGATGCAGATAGTGACTCAGATGCGGACAGCGATTCTGACGCAGACAGTGACTCAGATGCAGACAGTGATTCCGATTCTGAAAGTGATGCGGATGCAGATGCTGACTCAGACAAAGAGGAACACTCTGGTGCTGATGTAGATGAAGATGAGCCACACCAAGGTACACATGGCGGTCATGGTACACCAGGTCATGGCTTACCTGACACAGGTGCGACACCACAAGCAAACACAACATTATTCGGTAGCTTACTAGCTGGATTGGGTGCATTGTTCTTACGCGGTCGTCGTAAAAATCAAGAAAATAACTAATGTGTTATAAATAGAATATATCGCTTTATATAAGACGCCCTTACTCAATGTATGAGTAGGGGTGTTTTTGTGCATAAAAAAGCAAGACAGCGACGAATGTCTAGCTGTCCTGCAAGGTAAGTGGCTTAACGCTGTTGTGCGTCTAGTATTTGTTTTACAACCGCTGCGATGCCATCGTGGTTATTGTCGTGTGTAACAATATCGGCAATGGCTTTAATTTCCGGTGTGGCATTGCCCATAGCAACTCCAATGCCTGCGTCACGAATCATTTCCATATCGTTTAGTTGATCACCGAATGCGACAACGTCTTGTTTATGAATGCCGGTAGCCTTACAAATATGGTCTAATGCGTTAGATTTATTGACACCTTGTGCGGTAATTTCCAAATAAAAAGGGGTCGAGCGTATAGTATTTAACGTCTCACCGCACAGTTTCTGTATATCTGTCGCAATACTGTCGATATAATCAGGGTCTTGTGTTAGTAGAATCTTAACCGGACTAAAGTCAATCGTTTCATGGAGTTGTGGCGCATAGACAAGTTCCAAGCGATGCGCAGTAGATTCATGTTTGACATACTGATTGTCAGGTGTGTTTGTATACAATATGCCATCGTAGTCAACGATATACGTGAAGTTGAAGTGTTGTATCGCTGTAAGGAAAGTACGCGCCTCGTTCACAGAAATCCCTTTCTTATATTGCTCTTCTTCTGTTGTGACATCTAACACCAAGCCACCATTGTATGCGCCGATTAAGCCATGATGTTGCTTCAACTGTAAGGCGTCTATTTCATAATGAAAGCCAGTACGTGGGCGTCCCGATACGAGTGCGACTTTTATACCACGTTCTTGAGCAGTGATGAGTGCCTGTTGTGTTTGTTCTGTAATACGCCCTCGATCATTGACTAACGTTCCATCACAATCTAATGCGATTAATGCAATGTTCTTCATCTTATCATCCTTTCAAAAAAGCGGAACAGCCGTTATTCAGCTATTCCGCATAATGTATTTATAATGATTCGCCATTTGTCGCAATGACGTTTTTGTACCAGTCGAATGAATCTTTTTTGTAACGATTCATTGTGCCGTTACCTTCGTTGTCACGATCGACATAAATCATGCCGTAGCGTTTTTTCATTTCCCCAGTTGTAAAGGATACGATGTCCATAATACCCCATGGTGTGTAACCGAGTAAGTCTACCCCGTCCAGTTCCACGGCGTCTTTCATCGCTTGAATATGGTTTTTAAAGTAATCAATACGTGTTGTATCGTGTACTTTGTTGTCTTCTGTCAGTTCATCGACAGCACCGAAACCATTTTCTACGATGAATAATGGCAATTGGTAACGGTTATATAGCGTATTTAAAACATATCGCAAACCGTCTGGGTCAATTTCCCAGCCCCAGTCAGATGCGCCGATATAAGGGTTTTTCACGCCGTTTGGTAAGCCACCATTCGCAATGTTATCTGTCTCATTATTTTGTACATCGTGTTTAACCGTAGTAGACATATAGTAGCTAAACGCTAAGTAGTCAACCGTACCTTGCGCAAGAATCTCTTCGTCGCCGGGTTCAATAGGTAGTGAGACGCCAAGGCGGTCTAATTCTTTCAATGCGTACGCTGGATATTTCCCACGCACTTGTACGTCTGGGAAGAAGAAACGTTCTCTGTTTGCGATTTCTGCTGCCATAATATCTTTAGGGTGGCAAGAGTATGGATATACTGGAACGTGAGACACCATTGCGCCAATTTTAAAGTTTGGATTGATTTTATGGCCTGCAATGACAGCTTTTGCGCTAGCGAGTAATTGATGGTGCGCTGATTGATACATCACACTGCGCGCATCTTCGCCAGGTTGTACTTGAATCCCTGCATTTGTCCATAAGAATAGCGGATTATTAACGTCCATTTGGTTATTGATTTCATTGAACGTCATCCAATATTCGACTTTATCTTTATAACGTTCAAACACAACTTTCGCAAACTTCTCAAAGCAGTCCACGACTTTACGACTTCTGAAGCCGCCGTATTCGCGTGCTAGGTGAAGCGGGATTTCAAAGTGACTCAGTGTAATAACAGGTTTGATCCCGTATTTTAATAATTCGTCAAATACATCATCATAAAATTGAAGTCCTGCTTCGTTCGGTTCATCTTCGTCCCCTTTAGGGAAAATACGCGTCCAACCGATAGAGGTTCTGAGCGCTTTAATACCCATTTCCGCAAATAGTGCGATGTCTTCTTTATAACGTGAGTAAAAATCTACAGCTTCATGGTTTGGGTAAAACTCATGTGCTTCCACTTTATCTGTAATACGTCTTGGAACACCGTGTGCCCCTGCTGTGAGGACGTCCACGACAGAAGGACCTTTGCCGTCTTTGTCCCAGCCTCCTTCAAATTGATGTGCTGCAAATGCGCCGCCCCATAAAAAGTCTTTTGGTAATGCCATAATAGTTTCCTCCAATATTATTTAATTACTTCGATTAGTAAGTCACCGTTTTTAACGGATGTTTGTGTTGTTTTCATTAATTCATTAAAATCTGCATAGTTTGTGATAATGACGGGTGTCACTGTTGAATAACCTGCTTGTTCGATTGCTTCAATGTCAAAGCGTAAGAGTGGCTGACCAGCTGTAATTGCGTCGCCGTCTTGTACGAGTAATTCAAAATGTTCGCCGTTTAATTGTACCGTGTCCATACCGACATGAATGAGTACTTCAACGCCAGTATTACTACGGAGACCAATTGCGTGTTTCGATGGTGTCGTCATAACGATAGAGCCATCAAATGGTGCGACGACTTCATTATGTGTTGGTTGAATTGCTAGACCATCGCCCATTGCGCCTGAGCTGAAGACAGGATCCGCAACGTCTGGTAATGCGATAACGTTACCTGTTAAGGGTGCTTGTACGTGAGCTTCTAAGTCAGATTGTACAGCGTCCGCATTTGTATCGTTATTGAGCGTAACTGGCTCGATATCTGCTTTTTGTACGCTATCTTCACCGTAACCAAAGATTTGAATCAATACAATCGGTAAGATAATCGCGATCGCAACACCGATACAGACCCCGATAAATGACGATGGATTGTCGCTATTAATTGTATTCACGATTGTTAGCGGACCAGGTAAGCCAGCGTAAACATAGTAGTAAGGGTTGAAGAAACTTGCGACAACCGCACCGATTGCCCCAGAGATACAGCCGATAATAAATGGCTTTTTGAATCTCAAGTTAATACCGTAAATGGCTGGTTCTGTAATGCCGAAAATACCTGTAACACCAGCGGATAATGCGACTTTTTTCGTTTCTTGCATTTTCGCTTTAAGGAACACACCTAGGACTGAACCGACTTGCGCGATAACAGCAATGGTTTGATATGCCTGGAATGAATCGCGACCATAGTTGTCGAAGTTCGCAAGGATCACAGGTGTAATGCCCCAGTGGACGCCGAAAATAACGAATACTTGCCAGAATGCTCCGATGATGATTGCGGCTAAGATTGGTAATTTTTCCGCTAAGAAGTTGTAACCATCCGCAACACCGTTCGCAAAGATTGTTGATAATGGCCCGATAACTAAAATTGTGAGTGGGACCATGATAACGATACAACATAGTGGCACAAATAAAGATTTCACGACTTCCGGGAACACTTTATTGAAAAAGCGCTCAACGTAAGACAATGCCCATACTAAGAAAAGCGGTGGTAATACTGTTGAAGTATAAACCGTTTCACTCAACGGAATACCGAAGAAGCGAACTGTTTCGCCATTGGCAATATTGCCTGCCATCTCTGTCCATGTCGGACTCACAAGTGCCATCGCACAAGCTAACGCGATATAGATGTTGACTTTAAAGTGCTTGGCTGCGGTTAATGCGATAAAAATAGGTAAGAATGTGAAAGGTGCCCATGAGATAAAGCTGAACACTTCATACGTTCCTGTTTTTTCAAAGGCAGGGAAGGCTAAATTAATTAAAATCAGTGTCCCTTGTAAAATCCCCGCTGCAGCTAAGATGTAAATAAATGGCGCAAAGACCGCTGACATCGTCGCAATGACACGATTTAGAATGGATCCTTTTTCTTGTACCGATTCATCTGTCGTATCTTCAACATTTGTAATACTTGTGAAAGCATCATACACTTCACCAACGTGTTGACCGATAACAATTTGGAACTGACCGCCATTTTCTACAACGGTAATAACACCTGTTAATTCGGATACTTTACGTTTGAATTCTGGGTTGGAACGTTTCAACACTAAGCGTAAACGCGTGGCACAGCGTGCGACGTTCACGATATTCTCTTCGCCACCGACAGCTTCAAGAATATCGCTTGCCAGTTGCTGATAGTTACGTACTTTTGACACAAACATCATCTCCTATCAAAAACTTATATTATTATCTAACATTATAATTGTACCGGTACAATAATACAAGTGCGTAACTATGCTGGATTGTGTATAATAAGTGAAAGGTTAAAAAAGGAGTCGCGGGCATGAACAAATATCAACAAATCGTATATGAGATTGAACAATATATTCATGAGCATAACTTGGAACAGGGCACAAAGCTGGATAGTTTAGATACATTGACGCAACGGTATAACGTAAGTCGCAGTACGATTAGTAAGGCATTGGATACTTTAGAGAAACGAGGCGCTATTTTCCAACAACGTGGTAGTGGTATTTTTGTCAGACGTCAGCGCCGCGAAGGTTACGTGAGTCTGCTTGTTAACCGTGGCTTTAGCGCAAACTTTAAAGATGGCGCCACGCATTATGACGTGTTGAAAGTCGAACAAACCGTTGCCGATGAAGATGTCGCCAACAACTTACATATCGAAGTTGGTGCGCCAGTTTATTTGGTGGAGAGACTTGTTTATCTCGATGATGAGAAATTGTGTAAAGAGCTATCGTATTTTCCAGTTTCTGTTGTCCCTTATGTAAATAAAGAAATTGCAGAACAATCCATCTTCCATTATTTAGAAACAGCTTATAAGATGAACATTAGCTTTGCAGATGTTTATTTAGTGATTGATCAATTGAACGATGCAGAAGCGGATGTGTTAGACTTACCCCCATTATCACCCGGGTTATATATGGAACAAGTCGTCTATCTAGCAACCGGCATCCCATTTGACTATTCAAAAGTCGTGTATCATTATAAGCACGCAAAGTTCTTTGTGCAGTCCGTGAATAATTAATAACATACAGCATCGTCATATTATCGGTATGGCGGTGTTTTTTTGTGGGAATTTTTAAGAAAAGTGCCCACACACAGATGAAATATTGTATAATTAAAGTATTAAATCACTATGTTGGAGGCTGTTATGAATAAGAAAAATATGTTGATTGGTGTAGCTGCCAGTGCTTTGTTACTTTCAGGGTGTGGATTTTTAAATAACAATAATAACGAAAAAGCGCAACAAGCGGATACACAAACGGAAAATAAGAATGAATCAAGCAGTAATACGAAACAAAATAATGTTAACCAGACACAACAAAATAATACGCAATCACAACAGAGCAAGCAGGAAGATAAAGGTTATATTTATCCGAAAAACACACGTGAATATTATGCGCAAATTTTTCTGACGGCACGTGATAATTTATCAGTGTTTGATGGTAGCTTGGGTAACGTGACTTATGAACCGGTGGATATATCAGGAACGCTCGTAAACCCGTACAATGAGGATGCGACGGTGAATTTTCCTGACGGTACAATTGGATTATATCCTTCAGCATTAGCGGCTGGTAGTGTTACCTTTAGAGATAACAATGATGGAACGGTGACATTTTACAATGCGCTTGATCGTTTTCATGATCACGTTTGGTTTGAAGATGAATTTTCATTAAGAGAGTCTCGCAAAATCATAGATAATGGACGCACAATGCCGATTAAAGATTCACCACAATCAGATATTAATTATGTGGCACAATTCTTCCCAAATAAAGCACCAGAAGCAAGTTCTGCGGAAGCCTTTGAAGGTTATGAAACAGATAGATCTAGCAGTTCATCAAGCAGTGAATCAAGCTCTTCTTCATCAGGTACAACGGTAACGCGCAGCAATGTCATTGACTTGGTTGAGGACTATGAAGGTCATTTGTTAGATACGAGCACGTATACTTACAAAGAGCCAGAACAAATGCCAGACGGTAGATGGGGCTTCTCAATTTTAGACAAAGCAGGTAATCTCGCTGGTTCATATATTATTGATACAGATGGTACTGTGACTAAATATGATGAAAAAGGTCAGCCAGTTTAGAACTATAATATAACTACAGATGAAACATATAAGCTGTCGGTAAGGGACTTCCCTATATCGGCAGTTTTTTGGATATATAATGAAATTTCTCACAAAATATAGTTTATTTATTTGTCTTGTACAAGGTATAATTAATTTGTTAAAACATGCGAGAGGTCCTTATGAAAAACAATCTATCCTTGTTGGTATAGTCGCAAGTACGGTGTTGCTTGCAGGGTGTAACTTCTTAAATACAAATAATAATAACAATCAGTTAGCAAATAGTGAAAATAATCAAGACACAACGCGAACTAGTAATATGCAGAATAATCAATAGAATTCTAGTAATCAAGATTTAAGTTTAGGTGGGGAAAAGTATGAGATTTTGTAGTCATTGTGGGAATGCACTCAAGGAAAATCAAAAATATTGTAATCGCTGTGGACAGCCGGTCAATGTGAGGTCTGCGCAATATGTTGTGGAAGAAAAAGGGAGTAAATGGCCGTGGATTGTCGGTATTATCGGTGTCTTGATCTTACTGGCAGGACTTGCCTTTGCGGGACTTCAAATATACAAAAATATGGTATCCAATCAAGCGCAGACGCAAAATAATACCACTCAGCAAACGTCACAAAGTAATACGATGCATGACAGTCAAGATAGCCCAAACAATGCGCAACAGACGTACAGTACCCCACAATCAAGTGCACAACCCGCTGTGACACCAAGCGCACCACGTCAATCAATGGCACCTCAGACAAGAGTCACACGCAGTAATGTAATTGATTTAGTGGAACAATACGAAGGGCATTATTTAGATACTGACACGTATACATTTAAAGAGCCAGAACAACGCGCAGACGGTAGCTGGGGCTTTTCGATTTTGTATAAATCAGGCAGACTCGCAGGCTCATATATTGTTGATTCAGATGGTACTGTGACGAAATATGATGAAAAAGGACGACCAGAGTAAAGAAATATAGGTGGGAGATCATATGCGATTTTGTAGTAACTGTGGGAATGAAATCAAAGGAAATCAAAAATATTGTAACAACTGTGGGCAACCAGTCAATGCAAGGTCCGCGCAGTATATGGTTGTGGAAGAAAAACGTAGTGTATGGCCATGGATTATTGGTATTATCGGCACGTTAATCTTGTTGGCAGGTCTAGCCTTCGCAGGGCTTCAAATATATAAGAATATCACATCGAATCAAGCGTCTACTCAAGGGAACTCGGATACACCAAATACAGCCTTGATCGATCCGGACAACCAGCCAACAGCACAGACGTCTGTTGATGTACTTTCTCAAGATTTTAGTGATGATTATATGCTGACACCACGTACTGAAGGGTATCAAGGTTTTACTCGTGGCATGACACGGCCTGAAGTAGAACAACTTGCAGGACAACATACGGACATAAAAAGTTTAGTAAATGGGACGGTTTATAAATATCATAATATTGGTATTTACTATGATACTAATGATGAAGTGTTAGCTGTAATGGCTATGCCAGATAATGTAAGTACTAGTGAATTTAAACAATTCCATGGAGAACCTAAATATAGGGAAGGTAAATTGTGGATATACGATAATAACCCAAATAATGAGTTTACTATTATTGTACATACAGACGGTCAGAATGTAGTTGCGGTTCAAAATATGGACCAAGTAAAATATTAAACACACATAAAGCAGCATGTCGTGAACAAGTAAGATTGTACACGGCATGCTGTTTGTCTATTCGCAACCACTGTCATGAATGGTGAATGTTTGATTTGTAACATCGAGTGAAGCGGTGGCACCGTATGGAATGATACATTTGGGTTCGTTATGGCCAAAGTTGGCATTGAAGAAGACGGGGGTATCATGTAGTCCGAAGTCTTCTAGCATTGCTTGCCACGTGCGTTTATAGGCCTCATAGTGCTCGCCGTTTTGTGGTTTTCCGATAATGATACCGTTGACGTTTTTCAAAATTTGTTTGGTGCCGAGAAATTCAATAAATGCAGCTAATAATGGGACGGAAAGCGGTTCTTCTGAGTTCTCAAGAAATAAGATTTTGTCTTTAAAAGTGTCTGCGTCAGGGAAAACAGATGTCTCTTTTAAGCGATTTAAGCTTTCAATACAACCGCCGAGTAATTGACCTGTGGCGCGTCCTGTTCCATTAATAATTTCGTAGCTATGGTTATCCATTTTAGGGCGAGGCGTTGCATGTGTTCTTTCATTCCATAGTAAGCCAAATCTGCGGTAATACGGTGATGTTGGAATGCTGCCGAGTGGTTCGTTGTGAAATAAAGTTTGTCGAATCCAATGCGTTGTGTAGTCATCCATTTCGACGTTTTCTCCAAAGTCAGTGAGTATGGCTGGACCGTAAAATGATGCGATGCCATGTTGATATAAAAATAAATGGAGCGCTGTTGCATCAGAGTAACCCATAAAGATTTTTGGGTTGTTTTGGATGGTGTCTGTATCTAAATACTCAGTAACTCTGATTGAATCGTTGCCACCGATAAATGTGATAATGGCTTTAACTGTTGGATCAGCGAAAGCATTGTTTAAGTCTTCCGCACGCTTTTGTGGATATTTTTGAACGTAATCCAATCCCTTCAAGGCGTGTGGCATCACTTTGACTTTAAGTTGAAAGTCTTCTTCTAACCGTTTAATAGCTGTCGTAACACGATGTGCAATATCAGCTTCTCCTGCAAGTCCAGACGAGGGTGATACGAGTGCTACGGTGTCACCTGGTTGAAGTGCACATGGTTTTTGTAGATATGTCATAAAAAGCCCCCTTTGTTTGATATATTTTTGAGTAATAAAAGAATAACATAAATATAGAATTCCGAAAATTGAGAAAATAAAACATTACAGGTGTATCAAATGGCTTATTAGAAACAGTTACCATCTTCTTACCAGCATTCTTGTTGTTATTCGGTATCTTGCCATTCTGGGACAGTATCAAAACAAACTGCTATGTAAAAGGCTTTCTACATGTATTAATGCAGGGGTTGTAGGCATTCTTATCGCAGCCTTCTATGACCCTATATGGACTTCAGCTATTCATGAAGGGCTAGACTTTGCGTTAGCCGGTATCTTATTTGTATTGCTTGCCTACTTCAAAGAACCGTCGTGGGCAATTGTATTGATAGGTATTGTTATGGTCGTCGTGATTTATTAGGATTTGTGTGTGAGTAAGTAGCATAGGAACATGATAATGATAGAAACGAGCATATACGATAGAAAAGCAGTATCTGAGATGTTCAAGAAGCGGAGAATCATGCTACCAAGTAGTAATGTAAGAATAATTAAGCCTAAAATTGTCTTCTTGTTCATAATAGTTTCTCCTTTATGTGATAGAACATAGTCTCAGCTTATCAAAAAGCGGTGTATATGGGTAATGAAGCGGTATGTTATGATAAATGAGATAATGCATATTACGTAAAAGGAGACGTTGACTATGACTAAAGAAAGCTTAGAGAAAATCAATCAATTTAGAGATGCACGTAATTGGCGACCGTTTCATAATGAAAAAGATCTGGCACTTTCGATTAGTATTGAAGCTGCAGAATTACTAGAACTATTTCAGTGGAAAGACTATGAAGATGTTGTGAAGAACAATAGAGAACGTCTTGAAGAAGAACTAGCAGATGTCTTAATTTATAGCTATATGATGGCTGATAATTTAAATTTTGATATTGATGATATTATTGCGAAAAAGTTAGTTAAAAATAATGTGAAATATCCTGTGCCAGGTAGTGAGGAATAAAAGTGAAGCGCACTGAAACTTGAAAAAGAAAAGGTTCAGTGCGCTTTTATAGGATTGGGGAAGCAGATTATTTAATCTCAAGTGTTTCTTCTAAATAATGCATGAAAGCATCATTTTTCCAGAAGCCTAGTCTAATGCCGTCAATGCCACGTGTTAGAAGGACATAGTAAATATTTAAAACAAAAAGTGTGAACTCAAAATCAGTTTCTGGTGTTTGGTCTTGTTCAGGAAACTTGCCATTAACATTATGGAAATTTGATTTTTCTGCGTATAACTTACCTTCAGCATCCACTTGCAAATCGTTCCCTATTAAGACGCCAACTTTGTTCAAATCAATACCTTGAACAGCAAATACAGAGCCAATTTGATCTTCTGCATCTTTATCTTTACTGTTTACCCAGTTTTCTTGAGTAGCATTCCATCGTCTTTTGATATCTCCTTCATGCCAATGCGTGATAGAAGCGTCTTTTCCATCAGCTTGTTTCCACTTTTCCACAAGTCCACCAAGAATGCGGTTAATATGGTCAGGATTGTAATTGCGATCTTCGTCAATCCAATCAATTAAGTTTTGGAGAGGTTTCTCGTCAAAATAACCAAAGTATGCATCTTCGCTTGTATCTTTAAAAACATCTCGGTCAAAGTTAGGATTAAAGCGTGTTTTGTCTAATAGCCCAGTATCTTTGTAGAGTAGATACTTTATCCCGTTGATATAATCTTCAGATGTGTAACTTTTACCTTTAGGGGCTTGTATTCTGAATTGTGTTGTTAAATATTTGTATTCATAGTCTCGTGTAGCTTGAGCAAACTGATCTCTTGTAATATTGGCAGGTCTAATTCCTTGTAACACATCATACATCAAGATAATTTGCTTACCAATTTTTTGAATACATTCTAAATGATGATGACAATCCGTGAACTCATCTTTATACACACTATTAAAAGATGGATGTTGTTTTGAATAATTTCTAGACAATTTATGTGATTCATCTACTATCACAACATCGAATTGATTAGGTTCTTCAGAATAGTGATTGATTAGTTGCGTTGAAGAAAGAATGCTTAAGTTACTATTATTCAATCCGAATACTTTAAATATTTCTTTTGCCGTATCAATCCAGTTTGGCTGAACGACTATGGCCACTCTATTATTTGTTTCTTTTAATAGCCTTGCGATAGTATGCGTTAATAATACAGTTTTACCTGTTCCAGCATTACCATTAATAACGTAACTTTTATTTGGGTTATCTATAATGTCTTGTATCAATTCATTTTGTTCATCATTTAAGACTTTAATTGGACTATATTTGACTAATGACTTTGTGCGCAATTCATCAATACTTGGTGTTTTGACCCAATCTGGATATAAAACTTTTTCCCAGAATGGCAATAGTACTTTGGATTCAACGTCCTCTTTTTCTTTATAGGCATTAACATAGTTACCAGCAGTTAAATTAATAACGTGTGATTCATCATAATCAATATATTTTTTACGAGATGATTTTCTATCTGCCAAGAAGTAGGTGATTAGTTGGCTTTCGACATCATCTAATGCTGATAAATTAAAGTATCGTGAAATCAAAATCATTACTTTGTTAAAATTAGCGTTATTAAACTTCTCTTCAGCACCGTTATAATGCTGTTTGTGACGATCATTAAAATGTTTAGTTTGCCCAATGTAAACTTGTTTCGTCGTATCACTTTTATAAATATAAATAACGTTCTTGTCGTCCAAAGCGTTACGTTGATTACGGTTTAATGAGTCTATATTTAAAATATGTTTCTCATCTATTTCTAGTTCAAAACAGCTGTAACTTGCCATGTTGATGCTCCTCTCTCTATTTTTGAACATACAATTCACTGCAATCATGTATAAAAAGATTATACAACAAAATTAACAATTATATTAATATCTAACAGTTTGTATTTTATAGTGAATAGAGCGAGAAAATTGTGTTTGATTGATTGGAAGCTTGTTTGGAAAACATCAACAATATTGGCTGGAGAATTGAGGTTTTAACATTTTTAGAGTATAGATAAATTTGTCACAAATGTGTTTGAATATGAGGATTAAAAAGCAAATGATAAAAAAGTAAATGTATAAAAAGTGGATAAAAATATGAATAATTTTATTAAAAGTATAAGCTATACAGATGATTTGAACTATACAGTATATGATAAATC
>NZ_PPRF01000084.1 GCF_002902145.1 Staphylococcus rostri
CCTTCGTATCATCGCCGACATTCTCTGTTGTTGGAATGTAACCGTCTGGTGTCTTGAATTCAATCGTGCTTTCTCCGTTTGGTACGTTCGGGAACTCATAGTATCCGTTTTCATCTGTTACAACTGTTTCTGTTGTTCCGTCTGGATACGTGATTGTTACTTCCACACCTGGAATTCCTGGTTCACCTTCGTCTTGAACACCGTCTTTATTTGTATCTTCCCATACTGTGTCTCCGACCTTAACTTTGATGAAGCCGCTGTCGATTGTCATATCATCTGCGTCCTGAATTGTTACGTTTACAACTTGACCATCTGAATCTAATGCGTCATCACCTGCGTTGACTACTGTTGGACCGTTATAGCCGTCCGGTGTTTCGAACGTTACAACGTAGTCGCCATTCGGTAAGTCTGTGAAGATGTAGTTACCGTTTGCGTCTGTTGTTGTCGTTACTGTTGTACCATCTGGTTTCGTTAATGTTACTGTAACACCTTCGATTCCTGATTCATTCGCATCCTGGATACCATCTTTATCTTCGTCGAACCATACTTTGTCTCCTAGATCATATACAGGTGTTTCTTTGATGAAACCACTGTCGATTGTCGGATCATCCTTACCGTCAACATTTACCGTTACTTTCGTTCCATCGGAATCCTTCGTATCATCGCCAACATTCTCTGTAGTTGGGATATAACCATCTGGTGTCTTAAATTCAATCGTGCTTTCTCCATTTGGTACGTTCGGGAATTCATAGTATCCGTTCTCATCTGTTACAACTGTTTCTGTTGTTCCATCTGGATACGTGATTGTTACTTCCACACCTGGAATTCCTGGTTCACCTTCGTCTTGAACACCAT
>NZ_PPRF01000085.1 GCF_002902145.1 Staphylococcus rostri
CTTACGCTTGTTGACATTGAATCACTCATGCTCATTGATTCGCTCATGCTTGTTGAATCGCTTAAGCTTATTGAAATTGAGTCTCTCATACTTGTTGATGTTGAGTTACTCATACTCATTGATTCGCTCATACTCATCGATTCGCTCACGCTTGTTGAAGCTGAATCGCTCATGCTCATCGACTCACTTACGCTTGTTGACATTGAATCACTCATACTCATTGACTCACTTACGCTTGTTGACATTGAGTTACTCATACTCATTGACTCACTCACGCTCGCTGACATTGAATCACTCATGCTCATTGATTCGCTCACGCTTGTTGACATTGAGTCACTCATACTCATTGACTCGCTTAAGCTTATTGAAATTGAGTCTCTCATACTTGTTGATGTTGAGTTACTCATACTCATTGACTCACTCACGCTCGTTGACATTGAATCACTCATACTTGTTGAATCGCTTAAGCTTATTGAGATTGAATCTCTCATACTTGTTGATGCTGAGTTACTCATGCTCATCGATTCGCTCACGCTTGTTGACATTGAGTCACTCATGCTCATTGATTCGCTTACGCTTGTTGACATTGAGTTACTCATACTTGTTGATGTTGAGTTACTCATACTCATTGATTCGCTTATGCTTGCTGACATTGAGTCACTCATACTCATTGACTCACTTACGCTCGCTGACATTGAATCACTCATGCTCATTGACTCACTTACGCTCGCTGACATTGAATCACTCATGCTCATTGATTCACTATCGCTCAACGACGTTGAATTACTTTCACTTATTGATTTCGATTCACTATCGCTCAATGATGTTGACTTCGATTCTGACTCACTTAGCGATTTTGATTCACTATCGCTCAACGACGTTGAGTTACTCTCACTTAGCGATTTTGATTCACTATCGCTCAACGACGTTGAGTTACTCTCACTTATTGATTTCGATTCACTATCGCTCAATGATGTTGACTTCGATTCTGACTCACTTAGCGATTTCGAT
>NZ_PPRF01000086.1 GCF_002902145.1 Staphylococcus rostri
GAATAATGTTAAGTCGTACGTGGGTTTATTAAGGACTTAGAAAATGCAATTAATAGCAATTTATTACTTTTATACAATCAATGAATATATATCGTAATATCATGCCTAATACTAATGATGGCAAGTTGACTTATTGCAAAGTTTTACGAGTGTAACTAGATGTTTTAGGTGTAAAAGTTACATAATGATATTTTAGATGTATATGTCAGAATTTTAATGAACTGAATAACATCATTAAATGGCGCGCTAAGTAATTGCTAATGAATCATAATCAGACTGTACGATATCAAATGAACAGCTAACTGATGATGAATGTTCATCAGCTGTCATGATACGGTACAAACAAAGAGAAATGTTATAAAACATGAAAATAACATCTGTATATATAGTAGCTAAAATTAAAGGTTTAATATAGCATATTGAGCCTATATTTTTGTGTTCTTTTTATTAGTTTACATAATATATATTATAGGAAGTTGTATATTGGACCTAAAAAGAGCCCTGCTATACAAAAAACACCTGTCAGTATGTAATCATACGTACAAGTGTTTAGTGTTTAATCTAATTATTTTTGGTCGTATTGTTTTTCTAAGCGTGCTAATTCTTTTTCGTATTTCTTTTGTTGACGACGCTTGCGCATATCACGCGTTAAATACCAAATAATCAAGCTGATGATTAAGCTTAGGATTGCAACGAATGCTGCATAACCTAATAATGGCTCATAAGTGATTGCATAGAAGTTTGGCAAGATAAATGCTAAGACACCTAGGCCGACAAACATGATAATGGCGCTTGCGAACCACTTATTCAGTACAAAGTTGCAAAATAATGTTAATACAACCATCACTACTAATGAAATCCATAAGTAGTTTGGCATTTCTAAAATAGACATTTTTATAAAACGCTCCTTATTTTGTGTTTACAATTCATTATACTAAAAATTAACCAATCACACATTAAATAATTATGATACTAAATATGGTATGATATTAACAACGAAATTAAGGGGGTTATTTTATGGAACAATCATTAGTAGCAAGATCTGAAGTGGCACAACAAGAAACTTGGGATTTGGGAGATTTATTTGTAGATAACGCGACTTATGAAGCGTTTGTAAAAGCACTACCCGAACGTTCAGCGCAGTTTAAAGCGCAATACAGTGGTACGTTACAGGATGTTGAATCCATACAACAAGCATTAGATGCCTATTGTGAATTAGCGGTTGCTATTGATCGCGCGGCAAACTATGCTCAAATGCAATTAAGTGTCGATGCAACAGATGCAGAGCGTCAACGACTTGCTGCAGTATTTCACAATTTATACGGCAAAGTATCAGGCAACTTAACATTTTTAACATCTGAATTATTAGATTTAGATGATGCACTTTTAAATCAAGCGATTGAACAAACTACATATAGCCATTTTCTGACAAAGTTGAAACGTTTGAAGCCATATCAATTACATCCACAGGCGGAAGAGGTTCTTGCACAATTGTCCCCTGTCTTAGGAGCACCAAGTGAAATTTATGGTATTACGAAGATGTTGGACATTGATTTTGGTCATTTTGAAGTAGACGGTCAACGATATCCAATGGACTATACGACGTTTGAAGGGATTTTTGAAGATCACGCGGATACAGCTATTCGTCGTGCAAGTTTCCGTCATTTTAGTGATACATTGAAAAAATATGAACATACAACAGCTGCGGCATATAATGCGCATGTGCAAGCTGAAAAACTGGAAGCTGATATGCGTGGTTACGATTCGGTGATTGACTTCTTACTGGCTGAACAAGATGTCACACGTGAGATGTATGACCGTCAAATTGATGTGATTATGTCAGACTTGGCCCCTATTATGCGCCGTTATGCAAAGGTAATTCAACGTGCGAATCAGCTAGACGAAATGCGCTTTGAAGATTTGAAAATTTCCGTTGATGATACGTATGAACCGAATATCACGATTGAAGAATCGAAAAAATATATTTTTGGTGCGTTAGGTGTTTTAGGTACAGATTATCAAGAAATGTTGGAAAAAGCGTACGATGACCGCTGGATTGACTTTGTTCAAAATAAAGGGAAAGAAACAGGTGCTTATTGTGCGTCGCCGTATGCGTCACATAGCTATATCTTTATTTCTTGGACGGGTAAAATGACGGAAGTGTTTGTTTTAGCACATGAATTAGGCCATGCAGGTCACTTTAACTTGGCAAATCGTCATCAAAATTATTTACAAGCGGATGCTTCTATGTACTTTGTTGAGGCCCCTTCAACGATGAATGAAATGTTAATGTTGAATTATTTATTAGACAGTAGTGACGATAAAGCGTTCAAACGTTGGGCGATTGGTTCGATTATTGCGCGTACGTATTATCATAATATGGTGACGCATTTATTAGAAGCTGCATACCAACGTGAAGTCTATTTACGTGTCGATAACGGTGAAGCGTTAACTGCCCCATTGCTTAACGAAATAAAGCGTCAAGTTATTCAAGATTTCTGGGGAGATGACGTTGTGTTAACAGAAGGTGCAGAATTAACATGGATGCGCCAACCTCACTATTATATGGGACTTTATCCATACACGTATTCTGCCGGCTTAACAATTGGGACAATGATGGCGCAACGTATTCAAACAGAAGGTCAACCGGCTGTTCATGATTGGCTTACGACATTACAAGCTGGTGATAGTGTATCTCCAGTTGAACTGGCACGAATGGCAGGCATTGATATTACAACAGATAAACCACTAAAAGACACCATTGCATATATTGGTAGTCTCGTTGATGAATTGGAGTCATTAACAGATGAATTAAATCAAGGATAAAATAATTAGGTGGAATGGCATACAAAGGCTGTTTCACCTTTTTTGATGCGCCCTAGTATTTGTGGTGGGACGGGTTAGTCTAACAACCTTTATTAAGACACAAAAAAGCGCACAATCCTGTTTCATTGTACGCTTTTGATCATTATTATTATTTAGATGCAGTGTCTTCTGCACGTGCCCAGCCTTTTTTTGTCAGTGTAATATGGCCTGTTTCAATATTAATAATGCGTTGTTTGTATAAGTGTCCAATTGCACGTTTGAACGCACCTTTACTCATGTTGAAAACTTCTTTAATCGCTTCAGGGCTTGATTTGTCCCAGAACGGTAATGTGCCGTCGTATTCAACAAGCAGTTGGAAAATCGTTTCACCATCATCGTCTAAACGTTCGTGTGCTAATGGTAAGAATGAGCCGTTTAGCTCTCCTTTATCATTGAAGCCAATAATACGTACTGACATCTCTTGACCGAGACGTGGTTCGTGTTGACGTTCTGACTCATGGACGAAAATTTTGTAGCCTTCAGACGTTAATAAGAATGTCCCAACACGTAATAAACGATACGGACGTGCTGTTAACACTTCATTTTGGAGTTTGTCATCGTGAACAGGTGTAAACATTTGTTGTACTGTTGTTTCAGATGCCAAACGCGCAAACATTTGACGTTCGCGGTCGATACGGAGTGTACATAATACGTGGTCACCCTTTTCCGGCCAAAGTGACTTAATCTTTGGTAGGTCTTCCCATGGGATTAGGACTTCACGTGGTAATCCGACGTCTACACGAGCCCCATCACGATCTGTGCTAAGTACACGCACGAAGTCATAGCGCCCTACTGTAATATCCGGCATATTTTGTGTTGCGAATAAATCCCCAGAACGGTTCGGGTATACGAAAAAGCTATAAGATTCCCCTATTTCAAGTGTGTCAGATTCATTAACTTCCGATTGATTCAGCTTGACGACCTCTTTATTTGGGCCTTCAAGGATATATGTTGAACCTTCAAGCGCTTTTACTTCTAAAAACTCTATAGTTCCAACGATTTCATTTTCTTTAAAAGACATAACGTTCTCCTCTTGTTTGTAAGTTACATCTATTATACCTGTCTCTTATACACATCTCCGAGCCCACGAGA
>NZ_PPRF01000087.1 GCF_002902145.1 Staphylococcus rostri
ATGAGTAATCAATTAACAGTTGAGCAATTGCAAGAATTACTTCAAATTCAGAAGGACTTCGATGATAGAATACCAACGTTGAATTTAGAAGATAGTAAAATCGCCTACATTGTTGAATTTTTTGAGTGGTTCAATACGCTGGAGACTTTCAAAAACTGGAAGAAAAATCCAGGTAAACCTTTAGAAGTGCAGCTAGATGAATTGGCAGATATGTTAGCGTTTGGCTTGAGCATAGCGAATCAACAGATTACTGACACAGAAGGGTTTGCAACACTTTTATCAGAAGTTGAATTGCCGGGATCCGAATTGCTAGAAGTGGATTTCGGGGAACCTGAATTTGTACACGCTACTATTGAAGGGTTTAGTGAGTTCGATTTTGAGCCTGGATCTTCTGTGTTAACGCCTTTTGTCTTTGCCTATCGACTGTACTCAATCGAACAACTCATTGACGCATACAAAAAGAAAATGGAGAGGAACCATGCAAGACAAGACGGGACAGCAGACGTCGAAAAAGGATACGTCTAAAAAAGACATATACGAAAAAGTTAAAGAGGTGCTAGGTAAATCATGAATCATAAAATTAATTATTTAAATAGCGTGTACGAATTTTACTTGTATTTGCGGGTTAAAGAGTTTGTTGAACAACTATATCGATACTTTAAGCAATTGTATCAAGTCGTTAGGGAGGGAGTGTTGAAAAATGGGCGTTTTTAGCTTAGCACTTATGAACATAATGATGTTACTCGTGATATTTCTAGTGGGCTATCAATTTAAAAACAAATACGTTAACTCTGCAGCGGACTATATCATAGGCCTATTAGTATTACTATCAATTGCCATAGGTGATATGCGTGACGAGATATTCATGCCAATAACAATTTTAATGGCAGTCGCGTTTTCTCGATTGCGTATTTTGGAATACTACAAAAAACGCGCATGGTACCATCGAGCCCATTTGCATGCTCGAATTGAAATGCTTGAAGAGGAGTTGTCAAAAAAGTGAAACACCTTGTAACTGTTTTATTAACTGCACTTGTAGCATATGAACTATACATTCATTTAACAGCGAATGATGAAGTGGATGAGCCATTCAGTTCGCTAGACCAGGTTGATTTGAAT
>NZ_PPRF01000009.1 GCF_002902145.1 Staphylococcus rostri
CAATAGAACTATGCTGTTAATACATACTTTTTAGTTAGAAAGTTCATATAGAATTAAAATCAGGCTGTTGCAAATGTTTCATGCCAATTCAGCCTTTCCGATATGCACAATTGAATCTTTAATAGAAAATGAGATGCTTGTCCCTCTCCTGCCCAACATCTATCATTACAATCGTTAATTTTTTAATCTTCATTGTTTGTTAAATAGTCCATTTCAATTTATTACAAGAATAAACACTATTAATTTAAATAACATCAATATATTGTTTGACACTCACTGTCTATCTTTTGCGTGCGCACTTACACACTAAAAGTTGATGGGAGATTAATACTACCATTCAAATTAAGCTTGAGATTTTATATATGGCAGTAGCTGACTTACATTAAATACACTTTTACAAGCTTTTTCATGTCTAGTCATCCTTGCTGATGTGGGACAACGGAATCCTTTTAGAAAAAATGAGATTTCTATCCCACTCCCGGTTCCTTTCTAGTCAAAAAGTAACGCTTTGTTGAACAGCTCTATACAATTTTTTTACGCTCTAATATCTATATATGTTTGATCAGTAATCTATAATTTTTCGAACAATACAGCGCATACTCATCAACTGCACTTTTCAAATTTTGATAGTCAGGTTTTTAAAATAACATTCTACTTACACCCCCATTATTTTCCTAACTTTACAGACCTATCTTTTCTATATCTATAACGACAGCTTTAAACCCCGCTTCATAACAGCATCCGATTTAACGCCTTTATAATACTTTCAAATCACAAAAAAATCACTTCTTCCCATAAACTACTCTTTTATAGAAAGAAGTGATCGTTATTATTTATCTTGTTCAGCTTGCTGGCATGATTCACAAATACCGTATATTTCCATACGATGATGTGAAACGTTGAAGTTCGTTACGTGCTGTGCAAGCTGTTCAACTTCACTCAATAATGGATAGTGAAAGTCAACAATCTTACCGCATTTTTCACAAATCACGTGATAATGATTGTGCGTATCAAAGTCAAATCGACTCGATGCGTCACCATATGTTAACTCTTTAACGATGCCGATTTTTTTAAAGACTTTTAAATTGTTATAAATCGTAGCCACGCTAATATTTGGAAAATCAGGTGATAAAGATTGATAGATCTCGTCAGCAGTTGGATGTGTATCAACTTTGATGAGAAATTTTAAAATCGCTTGGCGCTGTGGTGTGATTCGTACACCTGCTTTTCTTAAAGAAGCGATCGATTCATCCAATTGATGTTCATGTTGATGATTATGTTTTTCCAATTCTGCATGCATTTTTTTCACCCGTCTTTCCAATTAATAATAATTATTACTTAACAATAATATAAGTCTTTTAGTAATATCATGTCAATATTTATACTAATATCCTTTATTAAGATCTACAACATTCTCAATTAGACTACCGTTATTGAGAAAATGTGGTAAATTGTTTTTTAATATTTGAGTTGCCTTCACTTTGTTATCTGCGCCATTACCGGTAATATGGCTTGTTAAAAAGACGTTATCTAATGTATACAACGGTGAATCCTCTGTCAATGGTTCTTCTTCAAAGACATCAAGGTAAGCTGCCCTAATCATTTTTTCTTTTAATGCTTTCACTAATACGTCTGTACTAGCAATCGTCCCTCTTCCAATGTTAATAAAGAGTGTTTCTGAGTCCATTGCTTCAAAATCATCAATTGTTAAAAGATGATACGTTTCTTTGGTTTCAGGTAACACGTTCACAACAATATCTGCTTGGCGGTATATATTGTGTCTTTCAGCCAACGGATACGTTTCGTCAAATTGCGTTACCTCATGTCCTGTAGTATTTAATCCTATTGTTTTCATGCCAAACACTTTTGCGATTTGTGCAGCACGTTGTGGGATGACGCCTGTTCCTAAAAATAAAATAGTCGTACTATCTAATGTTCTAGTGAGTCTTTTTCGATTGTACTGTTTATTTAACTGTTCCTCATACACAGCCTTTAATTGTTTAAAGTCGTCAAGGATGTAGGCGAACAACCATTCACTCAGTTGTTGTGCGTGCACGCCTTTTCCATTCGTCAACTTGATTCCACGTTCGTGCAACTTCTCTAACGGTAAGCTGTTGACCCCTGTTGCATACCACGCAATCCATTTTAAGTTTGGTGCAGCATCAATAAACGATTCATCTACCGCACCATGATATGAAATTAACACATCCATATTTTTTTGCGTTTCTACTGGTAATTCACCCGGATATTTATAAAATTCAAACGCCACTTCTGGAAATTGTTCACGTAGGCGTGCTTCTTCGTCCCCTAAACGCATTAAACTGACAACGAGCATGACTATCCCTCCAATATTTCTTTGAGTTGTGCCATTTGGTCTTTCACTTTTACTTTTTCAATGACGTCTAAGACATTTCCTTCTTCATCTAATACAAATGTTGTTCTCACGATACCCATGGATGTTTTGCCAAATGACTTTTTGAGTTGATATACCCCTATCGCTTCAGATAATTGATAATCTTCGTCAACGAGCAAATCAAAATTCAGCTGGTGTTTATTGATGAAATTTTGATGTTTGCGCTGTGAATCACCACTTACACCATACACTGCAACGTTCAAATCGTTAAAATAGGCTAAGTTATCTCTAAAGTCACATGCTTCTGTCGTACAAGTCGGTGTGTTATCACGCGGATAAAAATACAAAATCACTTTTTGACCTTTTAATGCCGCTTTTGACACCGCTTCTCCATTTTGGTTTTGTAACGTAAAATCTGGAAATTGCATCCCTTTTTGTAACATAAACATCCCTCTCTCTTGATTTCGATACAATAATGATACGATAATAAGAGAAAAGATTAAATAGAAAGAGGTCGAAGTCAAAATGGACTTTTCAAAAAGTGAACAACTTCAACAACAATCTAATGAATATATACTAGGAGGTGTCAACTCGCCTTCTAGATCGTATAAAGCAGTCGGTGGTGGCGCGCCTGTCGTTATGAAATCAGGACAAGGTGCGTATTTGTATGACGTAGATGGCAACCAATACATTGATTATTTACAAGCATACGGGCCAATCATTACTGGTCACGCCCACCCTCACATTACCAAAGCGATTCAAGAACAAGCAGCTCTTGGCGTTCTATATGGTACACCTACAGAACTTGAAATTGAATTTGCCAAAAAATTACGTGCGGCGATTCCATCTCTTGAAAAAATGCGTTTCGTCAACTCTGGTACTGAAGCAGTCATGACAACAATCCGTGTTGCACGTGCATACACAGGGCGTAACAAAATTATTAAATTCGCAGGTTGTTACCATGGACATTCTGATTTAGTGCTCGTTGCAGCTGGTAGTGGCCCTTCACAATTAGGCTCTCCTGACTCTGCCGGCGTGCCACAAAGTGTTGCGCAAGAAGTGATTACCGTTCCGTTTAATAATATCGAAGCCTTTAAAGAAGCGATGGCGCATTGGGGTGATCAAGTTGCTGGTGTCTTAGTTGAACCTATCGTTGGTAACTTTGGTATGGTAGAGCCACAGCCAGGTTTCTTAGAACAAGTCAATGACATCACGCACGAATACGGTGGTCTCGTAATTTATGATGAAGTTATCACCGCATTCCGCTTCCACTATGGTGCCGCTCAAGATCTTTTAGGTGTCTACCCTGACCTTACAGCATTCGGTAAAATTGTCGGCGGTGGCTTGCCAATCGGCGGGTACGGTGGTCGTCAAGAAATTATGGAACAAGTTGCGCCACTCGGTCCTGCCTATCAAGCGGGTACAATGGCAGGTAACCCACTGTCAATGAAAGCGGGAATCGCCTTATTAGAAGTATTAGAACAAGAAGGCGTTTATGACCGTCTTGACCGTCTTGGTGCGAAGTTAGAACAAGGTTTACAAGCGTCTATCGATAAATACAATGTGAAAGCAACAATCAACCGTGTGAAAGGTGCTTTAACCGTCTACTTTACTGATGAAAAAGTGACACACTATGACCAAGCAGATCAGTCTGATGGTGAGATGTTTGCTAAATTCTTTAAACTCATGCTGAACCAAGGTATTAATCTTGCACCTTCCAAATACGAAGCGTGGTTCTTAACAACAGAACATACAGAAGAAGATATTGATAAAACACTTGCAGCTGCAGACTATGCGTTCCAACAACTTTAACTCATAAATTTCTGATGGTTTGGCGTCTTCAATATTTGTTAGTGGAGCGTGAGACATGGGCTGGGGAACCCATAAACGGTGTCCCAAAAGCAGGATTTTCGACAGAACCGCCACGATTTCGGCATACTTTAGGAGCACTACAGAAATAACAAAGATTCTGTTGTCCCACCCCGGGCATGGCTGACTAGATGTGTAAAAGCGTATTTTCATACCAGTCAGCTATTGTCTTCTCCACGAAATCTCAAATTTAAATCGAATGTTGCTATTAATGGCCCAGCCCATCTGTATGCTTGCCATTGCTAAATGAACAAGTAGTATCTATACTATGAGTACTATCAGTTTCGTCATTCACTCTGTCTTTATGTGACTAGGCAAATTGAAATCTAAAAAGGAGCGCTGTTATTTGAAACTTGGAGCTAGAATATTAAAAACAGGTATTGCGATAATACTCGCTGTTGCTGTGGCAGGCTTATTACCTTCTGACGCTGGTATGGTTACTGTTGCTGGTATTGCTGCGGTTGTCGCAATGCAGCCAAGTGTATATCGAACTTTTAAAACCATTGTTGATCAATTTCAAGGGAACATTATCGGCGCACTGCTTGCTGTCACAATGGTCACTGTCTTTGGCAATAATATGATTATTATGGGTGCAACAGTTATTCTATTGATTGCGCTACTTTATAAAATGAATATTGCCCATGTTGCAACGTTAGCGACTGTGACTGCCTTAATTATTATGGGACAGCACGATGGCTCGTTCTATGTATCAGCCTTTTATCGCTTTACTTTGGTTATGATTGGCGTGCTCAGTTCCTTTGTCGTGAACCTGACGTTCCTACCGCCAAAGTTTGAAACGAAAATTTACTATAATTCATTGCATATTACGACTGATATTTTCAAATGGTTTAAGTTAGTACTCAACGATGCGACAGAATTTAACCATGTTAAGACGGACCTTGAAGTGTTGCGTCAACGCATTGTGAATGTAGAGCAGCTGTTGGAATATTACAAAGAAGAACGACCGTTTACGAAAAAACAAAAATATGCGCTAATCAGAAAGAAAATTTTGTTTAAAGAAATGGTGCTGTCAACGCGTGATGCATATGACGTGCTTAAACGTATGAACCGTTATCAAAATGATATGTTGAATTTGAGCGATGACTTACTACTACAGATGAAGTTAGAAATTGATGAATTGACGCAATTTCACGAGCAGATTTTGATTAGTATTACAAAAAAGGCAAAGTTCAATGTGTCGGAAACGACTGAACAAATTCCAAATCCGTTGAAGCGCGATATTATGGATGCGTTCCAAGATGAGGTCAGATTGCACCCGAATCAGCAAGCATATTCTTATCGCAATATTATGCACGTGATTTCCGCGTTGGAGGAATATCGTTATAACTTAGAACATTTGAATCGTTTAAGCATTAGTTATTTTAAATATCATGCGAACGACCCAGAAATCGATATTTTAGAAGAAGATTTTGATTTATAGAAGATAGAAAAATCCGCCCAAAATGATTATTTCGTTTTGGGCGGATTTTTTATTATAAGTTTTGAATATTGTATAGACGTTGATATGCGCCTTGTTGTTGCATTAATGCTGCATGCGTACCACTTTCAACGATTTCACCATTTTCAATCACAACAATACGGTCTGCGTGCGTAATTGTTGATAAACGGTGTGCAACAATTAATGTCGTACGATCGTGACTCAATGTATCAAGCGCTTCTTGAATAATTGCTTCACTTTCAAGGTCTAATGCGCTTGTTGCTTCATCGAGGATTAAAATCGGCGGATCGTTCAAGAAGATACGTGCAATCGATAATCTTTGTTTTTGACCACCTGATAGTTTGACACCGCGCTCCCCTACTTCTGTATCATAGCCGTTTGGTAGTGCCATAATAAAGTCATGGGCGTTTGCCATTTTAGCTGCGGCAACCACTTCTTCAAATGTTGCATCCGGACGTCCTAATAAAATATTTTCTTTTACCGTATCAGAAAATAAAATATTGTCTTGTTGAACCATACCGATTTGGCGTCTCAGACTACCAATCTCAAAGTTCTGAATTGGATGCCCTTCAATCGTAATCTCTCCGGCTGTCACATCATAAAAACGTGGAATCAGGCTGATTAACGTTGATTTACCGCCACCACTCATACCAACAAAGGCAACTGTTTCACCGTGTTGGATATCGAGACTGACGTTTTTCAAAACATCACGCTCATCTTCATTATAACGGAAAGAAATATTATGAATTCCGATATTCCCACGTTTAATTTTATATGGCTGTGCGTCCGGTAAGTTTTTAATATCATACGGTTCATCAAATAACTGGAACACACGATCCATCGATGCAAAACTTTGTGTCAATGTTGTAAATGAAGACACAAGTCGACGTAACGGTCCATAAAGTTGTTCAAGATAGCTAACAAACGCTGCCAGTGTCCCGACTGTGACATTTCCTGAAATTGCGAGATATGCGCCGTAACCGATAACGATTAATGGTCCAATATCCGTTACTGTATTGATAGCCGAGAATGAGTAGGCATTCCAGCGTGTATGACGAAATGCTTTATTTAAGAAATTCGTATTACGTTTATCAAAGTTTTTCGCTTCATTTTCTTCAATCGCAAAACTTTTAATTACTGCCATACCGTTAACACGTTCATGTAAAAAGCCTTGTGTTTCTGCTAATTTTTGTGAACGCTGACGTGTAAGTTCTCTCAAACGACCGAAGAAAAAGTAAACGGTCAAAATGTAAAATGGTAAGACGATAATTGCTGCAAGTGTCAGTTTCACATCTAAAAAGAACATGACTGATAATGCAATTGCAATCGTAATACAGTCTAACCAAATATTCATCAATCCGGTCAAAATGAAGTCTTTTGTTTGCTCAACATCATTGATGACACGAGAGATGACTTCCCCTGCTTTATTATTCGCATAGAATTTAGAGCTCAGCGCTTGTAAGTGATCATAGAGCTTTTTACGAATATCATAAAGTATTTTATTGCTCGTCCATTGCGCCATATATTGTCTTAAAAACTCAATAGGCGGACGAACGATTACGAAAATAAATGCTGCAATCCCCATTGCAATCATTAATTGTGTGTACTTATCCGAAATACTTAGTGCCCCGTTATTGATGACATCGTCAATGACATACTTGATCAATAATGGGATAAGTAACGGAATCCCAAATTTGATAATCCCTACAATAATGGTTCCGAAAATTAGCCACTTGTAAGGTTTGACAAACTCAAGATAGCGTCTAATCATGGTGTTACCTCCTGTTATTCAATTGTAATGTCATGAAATGGTTGCATTTGTATAAGACAGTAGCTGACTGAGAATACTTATCTCCATATTGCTCAAATCTAACTGCTTTTATCTCAATCCGAAACAGATGGGGGTAAAGAGTATGTATGATGACTCATCATGACATAACCCCTTACGCCCCATTTGTCGATGTTAACTATTTTTTAGTTTTTGATATCTATTGCGCCATACCTTGATAAAGTCTGGTGCGAATGGTCCTTTTTTATGTTCAATCCATTGTTGCAGGATATCAACATTTGCACGCAGTATCACATCAATATCTTTAGGATAGTTCATCTGTTGCATATGTTGTTCGTACTCATCCTCGTCTAATAGATGGTATTTTCCATTTGGATAGACCTTGATGTCTAAATCATAGTCGATGTATTTTAATGCTTCTTCATCACACACAAAAGGCGATGAGAGGTTGCAATAATAGTAGATACCATCTTCTCGAAACATGCAGATCACATTGAACCAGTATTCTGAATGAAAATAGACGATTGCAGGTTCACGTGTCACCCATGTGCGACCATCGCTCTCAGTAACAAGGGTATGATCATTGCCACCAATCACTACATCTGCTGTTCCTTTTAAAATTGTCGTTTCCGACCATACACGGTGGATACTGCCATCATGTTTGTAGGATTGAATTTTTACCGCTGTTCCCTCTTTTGGAATACACGCTTTAACCACTTGTTACACCACCATTTCATATACATAATAAGCGAATTTTCATTGTTACTGAATTATTATAGCATATAACCACAATTGACTTAATCAATCCGCTTACTGCTGCATCGCGTCATATATTTTAGACATTGGGACTGGAAATGTATAGTCATCTTTCTGTGATACCGGTATCCAGCGTTGTGTCGGTTTTTCTAAAACTTTTGTCTCTGACACGATTTTTGCGCGGAAAACTTTAATATGCCAAGTCATATGCGTAAATTGATGTTTTAAGCTGAAACTTGGTGCCTCTTCTATTACAATTGCATCGCCAAATAGTTTTTCGAGTGTCTCATGTCCAGTCTCTGCTGGATACGTTGGAAATTCCCACATACCTTTTAACAAACTGGTTGTACGTTGTTCAATTAACATCTCGCCGTGTTGATTTTCAATATAAAATGTATGTAACTGATGTTGTGTTTTTTTCAATTTTTTCGTCTTGACTGGGCGCTCTAATGTTGTACCTTTATCAAATGCTTCACAATTGGCTTGAACTGGGCAGAATAAACACAGAGGCGCTGTCGGTGTACAAATCAATGCACCTAACTCCATCATTGCCTGATTGAATGTACCTGACTCTGTTTGAACATACGGGTTGAGTGCCGCTTCATACGCTTTACGTGTCTTTTGTAGCGCTGTATCTTGTGTATCATCGTTGAGACGAGACCATACGCGAAACACATTGCCATCAACTGTCGCTAAAGGCAAATCAAACGCAATACTCATCACAGCTGCTTGTGTATACGGACCGACCCCTTTTAATGCTAAAAATGCCTCTGGGTCTTGTGGCACTTGACCTTGATGCTTTGCTACCACCTCTTTGGCAGCTGTATGAAAGTTACGCGCACGACTGTAATAGCCTAAGCCTTCCCAAAGTTTTAATACGTCATCTTCATCTGCAGCAGCTAAATCTTCAATTGTTGGAAACTGTTGAATAAAGCGTGCATAATAACTGCGCACAGTATCTACTTGTGTCTGTTGCAGCATGACTTCACTCACCCAAATATAGTAAGGATTTTTCGTCTCACGCCACGGCATTTGTCGCTGATTCGTATCAAACCACGATACAAGTGCCTCTTTAAATGTCTCTTCAAAATACATAAAAGTCTCCTTCTTGTCATAGTAAATAGTTTAGTTCATACAAATTATCCCTTATAATTAAATTACAAATTAAGTAAGATTGAAATGAGTGAGATAAATGGATACAGCTACACATATCGCAATGGGTGTCAGTTTGACAGCACTTGCAACAACTGATCCAGCACTTGCAAATAACTTTGCAGCGACAGCTACTGTTATTATTGCAGGTTCTTTAATTCCCGATATAGATACTGTACTAAAATTTAAAAATAACGCAACCTATATTACCCACCATAGAGGGATCACACATTCAATTCCTTTTACCCTACTATGGCCATTATTAATTACGTTTATAACTTATATATTTTTCACCGGCGTATCACCTTTACACATTTGGCTTTGGGCGCAGTTAGCCGTCGCCCTTCACGTGTTCGTTGACATCTTTAATTCATACGGCACACAGGCATTACGCCCTTTCTCAAATAAATGGATTCAGCTGAGTGTCATTAACACGTTTGATCCTATTATTTTTACCATTCTATTGATAGCCATCGCAGTTTGGGCAATGGGCGTTCACCCGTATATGGTGTTCGGTCCTGTTTTATCGCTATTCGTTTGCTACTATATTCTGCGCTTTAAAATGCGAAGTTGGCTCAAAAAACAAGCGCTCAATCAAGTGCAACATCTCGGCAAACCAACCAAAGTGTTCATCGCACCAACGATTCGTTTCATGCAGTGGCGTATTGCTATCCAAACGGAACAACACGATTACGTTGGACGTAGTTATGGTAGAAACATCGTGTTTAGCGATAAAGTCAAACGTCAGCCGCTTCCAGATATTGATATAATGAAACCTGTAAGACGTGATCCAAATATCCGCGCGTTCTTAAACTTTTCATCTATTTATCGTTGGCATATTGAACATATTGATGACCATACAATGGAACTACGCCTGATTGATTTACGTTATTTAAAAAATGGCCATTATCAATTTGTCGCCATTGCACACTTAGACAATGACCTCGAAGTTCTTCACTCATACACTGGCTGGGTATTTAGTGAAGACAAGTTAATGAAAAAACTCTATGCACACTAGCTTTTTAAAATATAGAAATCCCGACACACTTCCGAATTGAGAAGGTATCGGGATTTTTTATTGATTAGACGTTAGCTGTCTCATCTTCTGTAGCTGTTTGTTGCGTATTCGTATGCTCATTCGGTTTTAGTTGTGTGACGTAATCTCTTAAGGCAAAGCTAAAGACGACCATCAGCCCCATAAAGCATAAAAAGTATAAATGATAACCGAGATGATTGAGTGCATCATGCCCTACAATAACTGATTGCTGCATGCCATTTACCAAGTAGTAAAATGGGTTCAGCATCAGTAAATGCGTGACAAGGCTTGTTGTATTGTTCGGGATGTACAGCACCGGTACAAGCACAAATAACACGGCGGATACAATATAGAATATGCGATCTAATTTAGGATATAACATATAGATAACACCGAGTAAAAATGACAGTGTCACGATAAAAAACATACTCATCAAACTATAAAATATAATACCCATCCATGTTGTCTCTGTGTTTATCGATTTCAACCATGTCATCACAATCATCAACGCAAATAATGCGACGCTGTAAAATGCACCTGATAATACGACGTGTAAAAATGGGCTACTATTAAAGTGTCGTGTGACGTAGTAATCTCTTGGAAAGAAACGATAGTTGTTATAAATCGCCACCCAAATCACCGCAAAAGTCACAATACCTGTGAGACGATAGTGAACGGCAATTTGTGTAACATCTACAGTACCTAATAGCTTGAAAATTACAGTTGTTAAAACCATCAACAAACTACTAATCAGTATTGTCATGAGCACCCAACGTCTATGCATTTTGACGCGATATAGTGCATAGCGCAAAAATCGAGGTATTTCATGAAAAAAACGTATGAAGCTCTCTATCACGGACGCTCACCTACAATTCTATAAAAATCCATTGATGTGCTTTAAAATCAGCAATATAGTAGCCCGCTTCAGTTTTAGCTACCCAAAAGTCATCATCAATGTTAAATTTCTCTTTTAATTGCTCTTCTTTCACAATTGGAAATTGATAACCGATTAACTTGTTTTGATCATCAAATAACATCGCAATCGGTTGTTCTAAAATCGGTTCAACATAGCGATTTTTCTTTTCAGGAACGAGTGTTTCATTCACTGTACGATGTGATTTGTGTAGTTCACCATTAAAATAGTCAACATAGTTAATGTAATTATTCTTCATAAATGGCGCTAACGTTTCTCTCTCAACATCGTTATATAATGCTGCCGGATTCACATAATAGAACTTTTCTTTCGGCACACTATACGTTTCACCATTCAACGTTACACGATATTTACGCTTGTTTTCCCCCGTAATTGTCGCAACTGTATGATACGGTATTTTTACTTCATTACCCTTCTTCTGTATAGGCGCAAGTGTCGCTTCTTGTGATGTCACGATACCATATGCTAACTTTTCAACATATTGGTCTTCTGCTTGCTCAGTCAGTCCATTTCGCGATGTAAATTGTGACGTATCTAACTTACCTAAGTCATTAAAAATAAACAGTCCTGACACAACCATACCTGCAAGAAAAATGGCTGTCCACGTCCATATACGAGACAAAAATACTGGCGGCTTCGCATGATGATAACGCTCAATACGTTTAAAGTTATACGTTAACTCCGGCATTCTCGAACGATTGCGCTTCCAGTCTTCATCAAAATGTTCTAACGCCTCTGGTGACTCAATACTTTTTCTGTCTTGTTCATGACGTTCAAACGCTGGTACGACTTGCTTAACGAAGCCTTCCATGCGCAATTGGCCATGTGATATCCACGCAATATAGTTGCTGACAGCTTTAATTTTTGAAATATCGTTATCTATCGCAATCCATGTTAAACCATCGTTAACGTACTCCGTCACCATCGTCTTTGCTTTTTCAAAAAAGTCGGCATCTAAATAAGAAAGTAAGTGACTTAATATAATAATTTCCGCATTGGACGAACGCGCTAAACTGAACATGAGTTGTGCATACTGTTCATCAGTCAAGTTACGCACGAGCTCATATTTATGATCTGCCAAATGTGCATACTTAATAACTTGTATGACTTTATGCTCTGGCACTTCGTCTTCATACAACTGAATGACATCATTCACATAATCGATGACTTTCACTTGTTCAACTGTTTTCTGGTTCATATTCGCATAAAACAAAGACGCCTTACGCACAACGCGTCCTTTATCAGGCGGAACTGTCCCTGCAAGTATTTCACCAACTAATGATTTAGATGAGGCAGGTTCACCAATAATACCGAGCGCTTCTCCTTGATAGATATGTAATGAAATATTGTTCAATTCAATATCTTCAGGTTGATAGCTAAAGGGCTTAAGCACATTCTGCTTCTTTTGGTTGCGGTAATAGTGTGTAACGTTGATCATCTTCAACACAATTGCATTACTCATCTGCGTAAACCCCTTCTATAATTTTAATAAAGAGAGCGGCAAGCCTTCTTCAAAGCGAACACTATTAATACGGTAACCCCATGCAAATACACCTTTTAGACGTTCTACTTTGAAATGGTCTTCCGAACCGTCTTGAAGCGGATAAATTTTACCAATTTCAATCGTCTCGGGATCTACCAAATAGCTTTCCGCAATCACTACTTTGTTTTGGTATACATCATATTCATTCATAATACCATTCATTTCAGCTTTGCGCATTTTTTCTTTATATGTCTGTATTTCATGAAAAATTTCTTGGCGATTCATCTCACTTAGACGTTTATTATTCATCTTCAATACCACTCTCTCTTAGTTTTCGTTGGACGTCGTCATATGTATAACCTTTTCGCATTAAAGCCTCGATTGTTTTCATCGTCAATTGACGTCCGTCATAGCGTTTTCGATATTTATTATAAAATTTCTCTAGATCTCGTTGCAATAAGTTATCGATGATTTCTGGGTCTTGTTCAAAATCTAATGCATCGATAACCGCATTGATCGTCTCAAGTTGATAACCTTTCTGCATCAGTCCTTGTTGCACTTGTTGTCTCACTTTAGCAACCGGCCCCTTTTTTTGACGGACAATCTTTTCCGCCACTTGATAAATCTGATCAAAGGATTGTTCAGCGACATACTGTTCAACACCCGCTTCAATCAATGGTCTTTCGATCCCTGCTTTATAGAGCTTTTGGCGAAAGATTTCCGGCCCTTTATCTGTTGTACGCAACATCGTATTTTTTAGGCTCTCAACATAATCTTCATGATCAATGAGTCCGAGCCTTTCACAGTAAGCAATCGCTTCAGCAATAACTGTCTCTGAATAGTCTTTGTCAGCTAAATGCTTTTCAATTTCATGACGGGTACGTTTACGATGTGATAAATAATGCAGTGCTTGATTGTTCGCTTGTTGTTGATATTCACGCGCAAGGATACGCTCTAATTGTGCGTCATCAACACGATCGCCCTTTTTTAAGTTAAATGCAACGAGCGTGTCTATAGAAATACCTGCTTTAAATTCGCCGTCTATGTACAAGTTGAATCGTTCTTGATCTTTCTTCTGAACTTCAATTTTTGAAATAACTGACATTTGTCCCCCTCCAATCCACTAGCTTATCTTATGTACTTATTATAAGTGAATTTGAAATATGTTGAAAACAACTGATACGCATTTCTGTGAATTCGTCAAAAAATCCCACTCGACCATGTCGTAACATGAGTTTGCGTGGGATTGTATTGCGACTGATTATTGACCGTCTAGTTGTTGTAACGCCTTAATGTATTGCGCTTCCGTAATATAATTTTGTTGTTTCATTTTTTCTAAAGTCATTTTCGTACGGTTAATAAATGATGCCGACATATTATTCACATTGTAAACAGAGGGTGCATTCACTTTACTTGCTAAAATCGCACTCTGCAATACTGTGATTTGTGGCAAATTCGTATTGTTAATATTCGTTGTCGTACCAAAGTAATAATTCGCAGCTGACTCAATCGTATAACTGCTATCTCCAAAAAAGATATTATTTAAGTAATAACTCAGAATTTCATCTTTGTCATACTCATCTTCAACTCGCCATGCGACAAACATTTCCTTCAGCTTACGTGTTACAGTTTGCTGATTGTCATAATAATAATTCTTTACCAACTGTTGCGTAATTGTACTGCCGCCTTGTAAACGATCTGGATCTTTAATTGATGTGAAAATAGCACGGATACTCCCTCTAAAATCAACGCCATGATGATCATAAAAACGTCTATCTTCCACGGCAACAAATGCACCCTTCGTATAGCTCGGCATATATTCACCATCCACATACGTTGCTTTCTGTTCAATTTGTACTAAGTCAGAAACATCTGCGCGCTGTGCCAAGAAAAACATCAATCCTACAAATAAAATGGCACAAATCAAGATACCAAAAAGGGTTGAGCGAAAAATGCGTCTTGGTCGTCGCTTGCTTGGTGGCGTTCCTACCGGTCGATAATACGTGTTATAACGCGGTTCGTTTGGCTGTTCTTGCTGCATTTGGCGAATTCGGTCAGATCTTCTCATGCATGATGACCTACTTTCTCTAGTCTTATTAATGTGAGTTTATCAAGTATTGCGCTTTTAATCTATACTATTTGTATAAAATCAGTCCCAAGCATGAGTGTTATAATCGCTAAAAATTGGGTATACAGTAAGCAGTCTTATTTTGAGAAAGGAAGTATGTCATATGGCAAAAGTAAAAGCAAACATGGGATTGATTCGTGCATTAGAAGCTTGGGATATCGATCATGTCTACGGTATTCCTGGTGACTCTATCGATGCAGTCGTTGATGGATTGAAGACGGTAGAATCAACAATTAAGTTTGTACATGTACGCCATGAAGAAGTTGCAAGTCTTTCAGCTGCAGCTTATACAAAATTAACAGGTAAAATCGGTGTCGCACTCGGTATTGGTGGTCCCGGCGCAATTCATCTTTTAAATGGTATGTATGACGCCAAAATGGATAACGTGCCACAACTGATTCTTGCAGGACAAGCAGACAGTGACAAACTTGGTACAAAAGCATTCCAAGAAGTTGACTTACCACACTTATTTGAAGATGTTGCAGTCTACAACTATCAATTGAAAGACAGTGACGCACCACGCATTTTTGATATTGTGGATGAAGCGATTCGTACCGCATACCGTAAAAATGGTGTCGCTGTATTAACATTACCTAATAATATTTTGAACACTAAAATTGACGCACAGTTTCCAGATCAAGTCGATCGTACAATTGATACCCCTCAACCAGCGCCAGCACATCAAATTGAACAAGCAGCTGCGTTACTCAATAAAAGTAAAAAACCTGTCGTGCTTGTTGGTCTTGGCGCGAAACATGCGAAAGACGAAGTGAAGGCGTTTATTGAAAAAGCGAAAATACCAACAATGGTCACATTACCAGCGAAAACAGTCGTTGGCGATGATCATCCATATAACTTAGGTAATATCGGTAAGATTGGTACAAAACCATCCTACCAAGCAATGCAAAATGCCGACTTGCTTATTATGATTGGTACCAACTATCCTTACGTGGATTACCTACCTAAAAAAGATATTGCGGCAATTCAAATCGATCGTGATACAAATGCAATTGGTCATCGTTTTAATATCGATGCCCCTATCGTTGGCGATACAAAGTTAGCATTACAAGCATTGAATGACGCAATTGATCCAGTTGAGAAACGACCATTCTTGAACGAAATGCTCGAACATAAAAAAACTTGGGAGCAATGGATGCAAGAAGATCGTGCGAACACTGGCGAACCAATTCGTCCAGAACGCTTAATGGATGCGATTAATAAAGTGATCACACCAAATACAGTTGTTGCAGCAGATGTAGGTACTTCAACTGTTTGGTCAACACGTTATTTAAATTTAGGCGTAAATAACCACTTTATTATTTCAAGCTGGCTCGGTACAATGGGTTGCGCCCTTCCGACTGCCATTGCTTCTCGAATCGCATTTCCTGAGCGACCAGTTATCGCAATCTCCGGTGACGGTGCATTTGAAATGATTATGCAAGACTTTGCGACAGCTGTTCAGTATCGTATGCCAATGGTAATCTTTGTATTGAACAACCAAGAATTATCGTTTATTAAATACGAACAACAAGCTGCCGGTGAATTGGAATACGGTATTTCATTTAGCGATATGGACTTTGCGAAGTTTGCTGAAATTTGTGGTGGTATCGGTTATACATTAAAAGACCCAGCAGATGTAGATGCCATTGTACAAACCGCTGTACAACAACACAAACCAGTTATCGTTAATGTTTATGTTGATCCGAACGCTGCACCACTTCCAGGTAAAATTGTGCCTGAAGAAGCGAAAAACTATGCAAAATGGGCATACCGTAGTTTAACAGAAGATGGCAAACTCGCATTAGATGAAATGCCACCTATGTCAACAGCTGCAAAACGTTTCTTATAATTGATATATACAAGGCAGATACACTTCATGATTTACGTAAGGGTATCTGCCTTTTTATACACTTTTATTATATTGAATCATTGATTTACTCATATATTCATTTATAATAAGGTTATGTAATTTTTTAGGTCTTATTATATGGTATGGAGGGGTTTATCAATGAAATTCACAAATCTTACAGAGGATGAATATGCACAGTTTGTTAACGAACGACCGAGTCATTTTACACAGTCTGTGCAACGTTATCAAGCGGACAGCAATACATATCTTGTGGGGGTCAAAGATGATGAAGGGAATGTAATTGCTGCATGTTTATTAACTGCATCACGCACACTAAAGTTTTTCAAATATTTTTATACACAACGTGGACCTGTCATGGACTTTCAAAACACAGCACTTGTCCACTTTTTCTTTAAAAACTTGACTAAATACTTAAAGAAACTAGGTGGCCTTTACGTTCGTGTCGATCCTTATGTTGTTTTAAATAAAAGAACTGCAGACGGTGAAATTGTAACATCATATGATCATCGTGCTTGGTTTAATACAATGGAACAACTAGGATACACACATCAGGGCTATACAACTGGTATTCCGAAAGTCAGTCAAGTACGCTGGTTATCCGTATTAGATATGCAAGGTAAAGCCCCTGATCAAATATTAAAAGAAATGGATTATCAAACACGTCGTAATATTAAAAAGACGTATGAAATGGGTGTTAAAGTCCGTACACTTTCCATTGATGAAACAGATCGTTTTTATAAGCTCAATCAAATGGCTGAAGAGAAGCACAATTTTACATTCCGCAACTTTGAATTCTTTAAAAATATCCAAAGAATCTACGGCGATAACATCACTTTAAAACTCGCCTATATTGATTTGAATGAATATAAACAAGAATTGACAACAAAGCTCGCTAATTTAGAAAATGACTATCAAGAAATTCAAGAGAAATTGGCAGAAAGTCCAAACTCGAAAAAGAATAAGACGAAAGCAACGCAACTGACACAACAATTACAGAGCACACAACGTAAATTAGATGATACGGATGCATTAATCGCTTCAGACGGTCCAATTTTAGACTTGGCAGCTGCTGTATTTATTTTCAATCACTATGAAATGTATTACTTATCTAGTGGATCGAATCCTAAATATAATGCGTATATGGGCGCGTATCGTTTACAGTGGGAAATGATGAACTTTGCCAAAGAGCGCAATATCGATCGCTATAACTTCTATGGTATTACTGGCGTATTTAACGAAACAGCAGATGACTATGGCGTACAACAATTCAAAAAAGGCTTTAATGCGCATGTAGAAGAATATGTCGGTGACTTTATTAAACCATTGCGTCCACTACTCTATCGCTTGGTTAATAGATAATAATGAGATTCACGTCTCACGCCTCTAACAAAACAAATTATCAGCAACTAAAAAGAACACTTTATGACTGAAAACATCGCGTCATAAAGTGTTCTTTTTAAATATTATTGAAGTTGATTTTTGATTTCTCGGTTGAAGTCATCTAAATCATCTGGTGTTCTACTTGTGACGATGTTGCGATCTACCACTACTGATTGATCTACAACTGTTGCACCAGCATTTTCTAAGTCTTTACGAACGTTTAATACTGCAGTTACGGTTCTATTTGTAAGCGCATCTGTATCGATTAAAATTTGTGGGCCATGACAAATAGCAAATACTGGTAAGTCTGCTGTCATAAAGTGTGACGCAAATTTGCCGTAACGCCCTTCCGCATCACCACGTAAATGGTCAGGTGAGAAGCCACCAGGTAATAATAACGCATCATAATCTTCTGGTTTAGCATCTGCAATTGCAACATCAGCGACAGCTTTTTCACCGTGCTTACCGTTAATTGTTGCACCTTGTGTATCACCAATAATCACAACTTTGTGACCTGCTGATTCAATGGCTTCTGCTGGACTTGTTAACTCAATATCTTCAAACTCGTCTGCTAATAATACAGCTACTTGTTTCGTCATAATGATTCACCTTTCCTTTATCAATTGTGCTTACTGTTTAGCCATATCCGTTCAGTTTTAAACATGAATATGTAAATTTTTTTATTAATGACGTAATTGATTTACTTTTTCTTCTAATTGATCTAACAATGCAATCCATTCATCAATATCTGCAACTTCTACCTCATCTGGATTGACGTGTGACATTTCTTCAATAAACTGTGATAATCGTTCTTTTACTTGATTAATTGTTTGTGGCTCTTTCATCCTCATTAAATCTCCTTTATAATAGCGTTGTACTTTTATCATGTGTTTTAATCTTGAGAGTGCGACAATACCATCTTTCTGCCACTCCCATCTTTAACTCATTTATCTATATCATATCAAATACACATACAATTTAAAAATGAGGAGTTTTTTACGTGATATTAACAAATAAACAACCGATCTCTATCCATAACGACCCGTGGGAAGCATATCGTGATATTGAACAACATGGTCAATTGACATTGAGTAATGTTGAGTTCACGACGACAAACCTATGTAATATGCGCTGTAGTCACTGTGCTGTTGGGTATACGCTTCAAACGAGAGATCCCGATCCTCTACCGATGTCTTTAATCTTACAACGACTCGATGAAATCCCGACACTTCGCACCATCTCAATTACAGGTGGCGAACCTATGTTTTCAAAAAAATCAATTCGTGAAGTTGTTAAACCACTTTTACAATATGCGAAACGCCGTGGCATTTACGTTCAAATGAATTCCAACTTAACGCTCCCCCTCGAACGTTATTTAGATATTGCTGAATACATTGATGTGATGCATATTTCACACAACTGGGGAACGATTGATACGTTTACAGAAGTCGGCTTTGGTGCGATGGAGAAAAAGCCACCACTAGCAGCACGTACGCGTTTATTTGAACAAATGTTAAACAATGCGCAAACGTTAAGTGAACAAGGGATGTTTGTATCCGCTGAAACGATGTTGAATCGTCAAACTGCGCCGTATCTTGAAAAAATTCATAAAGAAGTCGTAGATACGATGAAATGTCAACGTCATGAAATTCATCCAATGTATCCGGCTGATTTTGCCAGTCAACTTGAAGTATTGTCACTCGCTGAGATGAAAGAGAAAATCAATCATCTTCTTGATATACGTGACCCAAATGTTTGGATGCTTTTTGGAACGTTGCCGATTTTCCCTTGTCTTCAAGATGACAAAGATGCGGCATTGCGTGAACGTTTACTCACTACACCAAATGTGTCACTGCGTAATGACCCTGACGGTCGTAGTCGCTTAAATGTTAACGTCTTTACGGGGAATGTCATTGTGACAGACTTTGGTGACGAGACAGGGACATTGGCGAACATTCAGCATGACAAATTAACAGATGTATTCTCAAAATGGTTATCGTCTCCGTTATCGGAATCGATTAACTGTCACTGTCCGCATTTCGAGTGTCTTGGACCGAACTTGCTTGTGAAAAATATGTATTATCCAAATGAATACTTTAAAGTGCTTGAACGTCAAATGCACCAAAAATATCATCAGTCAAAATAAGAAAAAGCCGCTATTTCTCAACCTAATTTATTGAGATAGCGGCTTATTTTTATAAGTTATCTTTATTGATTTCTGCTAAAAATTGTAGTGTCTTTTTACTTTCTTCACGACGTTCTTTGCGGCGTTTGACACGTGCTTCACCCGACTCGTGGAACCAGCGTTCGACATCTGCCTCCGGATAAACTTCCGCAACGGGTGTCGGCTTACCCGCTTCATCTAAAGCAACAAAAGTTAAAAAGCTCAATGCTGCAAGATGGTGTTCGCCTTTGTACAGGTCTTCTATCATAATCTGTACACACACTTCCATTGATGATTTGCCTGCATACGTCACCATCGCAATGTATGTGACAATATCACCATTTTTAATTGGACGTAAAAAGTCTACGGAGTCTGTAGATGCTGTTACGACCGTATTGTTTGCATGTTTCATCGCACAAATGGCTGCAATTTCATCAATATTCGCCATCAATGTCCCGCCAAACAAAGTTCCCAAATGATTCGTATCTTGCGGGAATACTTGTCGTGACTTATACGTCTTTGATTCTTTCATTGATTTTCTATTTACTGTCATTAGTTAACCTCATTTATAGTGTATTCGCCCAATTACCATTTTCAAAAATTGCTTCTTCTTGACCGTCAGCAGTAATGCCGTAAATATTCAAGTCCGCACTGCCAATCATAAAGTCAACGTGTGTTAAAGAGTCATTCAAGCCATGTTGTGCCAACGTTTCGTCGTCCATCTCCGTACCACCTTGAATGTTGAACGCGTACGCAGAACCTAACGCAATGTGACATGATGCATTTTCGTCAAATAACGTATTGTAGAAAATGGTATTGCGATTAGAAATTGGCGAGTCGTCAGGTACTAACGCAACTTCACCTAAACGGCGTGCCCCTTCGTCTGTGTCTAACAGTGAACGTAACACGTCTTCACCTTGTGCCGCTTCAAAGTCAACCACACGTCCTTGTTCAAACGTCAACTTGAAACCATCAATAATCGTTCCATTATAGCTAAGTGGCAACGTATTCGACACATAGCCATCAACTTGTTGACAGTGTGGCGCTGTAAACACTTCTTCTGTCGGGATATTTGCCACAAACGCTTGACCATCTGGTGTGTAGCTCGTTGGCTCTTCCCAAATATGATGTTCCGGTAGCCCAATACGTAAATCAGTCCGTTTCGAAACAAAATGTAACGCTTGATACGCTTTATCGTTCAGCCACGCCGCTCTGTCTTTTAATTGTTGTGTATGTACGCGCCAGTTTTCAACCGGATCATTACCATCGACGCGCACAATCGCAAGTATATCGTCTAAAAATCGATCAAATGCAGCTTGGTCATCTAGTTCAGGATATACTCTTTTCGCCCAATCGATGGATGGATAAGCCGCAACGAGCCATGGGAATGCATTTTTTTGTGATTGAATCATGTATGGCTTGAACGCTTGACCGTATCGTAATTGTGTCGCCTTTAATTTATCTGCATCAATCCCGTTCAGTAAATCGGGATCTTCTGTTAACAAGGCTAAGTTGCTTGCCCCACGATTCGCGTAATCCATACGTTCATCAACATCATAGGCTTTGACTTCTTGTTCAAAGAAAGATTGTGGCTCGTATTCATAAGCATAGCGTTTTAATTGTGGATCAGCATATTTAACACGCACATCTGACGCACCCGCTTCGTATGCTTCTTTAACGATACGTCGCGTAAAATCAACCGCGTCGACCGTTGTACGGATGAAAACGGGTTGTCCCGGTTGTACATTCATACCGACACGTACTAATAGTTGTGCATATTGTTGTATTCTCTCATCTCTTGTCATGTTACCCCTCCTCTTATGGTTGACGAAGTGCGCCTAATGCTTCAGTGATACCTGACATTTCTTGAGGTGTGAACGTTTGTTTCGACGTCACATATTCATGAATCTCGGCTATTTCTTCGCGATGTGTCTCGGCGTATTTATCAGGATCGATTAAACCTTTATTAACGAGATTTAAGCGATCACGAATTTCTGTAATCATTGTTGCGATATCTTTTGTCATCATTATCACCCTCTCATCCCATTATTTTAACAAAGTGGCTATATTTTGGAAAATTTTTACCAGAATTACTTTAGAATTGTTTTGAAAAAGGATAAAATGGGCATATAAACGAAGATATGGAGGATTGAAAATATGACGACAGTTGCTTTTATATGTCTCGGTAATATTTGTCGCTCTCCAATGGCTGAGGCGATTATGCGCCAACGTCTCAAAGATCGTGATATCACGGGTATTGATGTTACGTCTAGAGGGACAGGTGATTGGAATTTGGGACAAACCCCACATCAAGGAACGCAAAAGATTTTAAAGACACATGGTATTCCTTTTGATGGGATTATCAGTGAGCTTTTTACAACTGAAGATCGCTTTGATTATATTATTGCAATGGATCAAAGCAACGTGGATAATATAAAGCGTATCAATCCCAATCTAACGGGACAACTTTTTAAGTTACTTGATTTTAGTGAGATGACAGAAACGGATGTGCCTGATCCTTACTATACGAATAACTTTGAAGGCGTCTATGACATGATACAATCATCATGTGATCGATTAATTGATTATATTGTAAATGACAGAAGGGAGCAATAAACTATGAAAAACAAATTGGTACCAGGTATTTTAATTGGCGCGGCAATCGGTGGTGCGGCAGCATTGATTGATAGAAACACACGTCATTCTGTTAAAACATCTATTCATAATGTGAAGACAGGTCAACGTTCAAGCCAACCATCAAAAGTAAATGAACTTGTGAATGAATTAAAATACTGGAAAGACACAATTGATGAAATTCGTCGCAACAACCCAGAATTAGAACATTCATTAATAGATGCGAAAGATACGTTAGTTGCACGTAAAAACAACAAATTAAATTAATAGCACGCAGGTTGAGGTTGGGACAACGGAATCTTCTTAGAAAAATGAGCTTCCCGTTTCTCCCCCAATGCCTATGGTTGCTCACTATACGGGTATTACAATGGGGGTGAGATATTGGTATAGAATGTTAAAAACACGCTTATTATGCGATTTTCATTCTACGTCCTATCTCACTCTCTTGATATGTGCTATTACTTTGAATTTAAACAACACTATATTAATAAGGAGTAAATCTATGTCAGAAAAACAAGATACGTCTGAAGGGTTCGTGGATAAGCTTAAAGACAAATTACATCACGATGACAAAGCTGATCAGACAGATAATCACCCTGATCGTAAAGGCGATGCAAGTGGAGAAATCCATGAAGAACATCATTTTGTAAAGCCACAACCTTTCCAATCAAAAGAAGCACCTAAAGACAACGAAACATTCTTTGTCTCGCGTATTAATAAGCCGGTCAAATATTCAGACCGTCCGAGCTTTTTCAAATACTTAATTTATCGCATTAGTAAAGATGATGCTTCAGGATTAGCGGCACAACTTGCATACTACTTTATGTTATCGCTTTTCCCAATGTTAATCTTTATTTTATCACTCGTACCACTTTTCAATATTAACCGTAAGACAATTGTTAATCAGATTTCAGAAAATGCACCTGCTGATGCGGCATCTATTATGACAGGCATTATCGATGACATTATGGGCAATGCCAGCGGTAGCATCTTATCAATCGGTTTGATTCTTGCATTATGGACAGCATCAAATGGTATGACAGCAATGATGAATGCCTTTAACGTTGCCTATGACGTTGAAGACAGTCGTAACTTTATCGTATCAAAGGCGCTTGCTGTGTTGTTCACATTGATTCTTGGTATTACATTGCCAATTACAATGGTACTCTTCACATTCGGCGAACAAATCGGTAATTTGCTATTCGGTCCACTTGGCTTGGACGAACAAGTACGTTGGGTCTTTAGCTTATTGCGTACAGCGTTACCTGTTATTGCTATCTTTATTGTTTTTACAGTGCTATACACGGCGGCACCGAATGTCAAAATCAAACTTAAATCAGTACTTCCAGGGGCACTTTTTGCTACTGTGGTATGGATTTTAGGGACACTTGCATTTGGTTATTATGTATCAAACTTCGGTAACTATTCTAAAACTTATGGTAGTATCGGGGGCGTTATCGTTCTCATGTTATGGTTATACATCACCGGTTTTATCTTAATTATCGGTGCTGAAATCAATGCGATTATTCATCAACGTAAAGTGGTTAAAGGTAAAACACCTGAAGAACAAACATATGATGAACTTGAAGAAGCACATGAACAAGATCTTGCTAAATCGTATAACAACTACGAAGATGATGATACACAAGCAGCTGATAAACAAGATGATAACAACAAGCAAGATCAACAATCGCGTGTGACAACGACGGAATCATCAGAGACTTCTAGTTCGACAGACAGCACGCGAAAGGAATATACAGCACCTGACAAAGTTGAACGTGACAACGATGGATACTCACGTCACATTAAAACAACGAAAGACGAATAACTACATTTAACACCCTTTTAGGAGGCGTCATCATGACATTACTATCAGACATATTAACCTACAATAAAACATTTGTTGCCAATAAAGAATATGAAGCGTATACCGCAACAAAAGTACCCGCTAAAAAAGCAGTTTTAGTAACTTGTATGGATACGCGCTTACAAGATTTATCAACGAAAGCGCTTGGCTTTAACAATGGGGACCTCAAAGTTGTCAAAAACGCTGGTGCGATGATTACGCATCCTTATGGTTCAACTATGCGTAGTATCTTAGTCGGTATCTATGCTTTAGGTGCAGAAGAAGTCATTATTATGGGGCACAAAGATTGTGGCATGGGGAATATTGATGTAGATGAAGTGATGCGCAAGATGGCGTCACGAGGTATTGATGCGCGCGTCTTTGAATTACTGCAATATTCAGGTATCGAAGTCGCGAACTTCTTAAAGGGGTTTGAAGATGTCTATGAGAATGTGCGTCATAACATTCAAATGATTTATGATCATCCATTATTTGATGGAAATGTACCTGTTCACGGTCTTGTAATTGATCCACATACTGGTGAACTAGACCTCATTCATGATGGTTATGCACATTTATCAGAACAATAAATGTCAAAGAAGACTGGAAATGACTTTTTATCATCATTCCAGTCTTCTTTTTTTGTGTTATTCAATTAAACCGTGTTGAAATGCATATATAACCGCTTGTGTACGGTCTTGTACTTCCAATTTACTCAGAATGTTACTCACATGCGTTTTTACTGTTTTAATCGTAATGTGTGACGCACTGGCAATCTCTTGGTTAGAATACCCTTTCGCAATCAGCAATAAGATTTCCATTTCACGTTCTGTTAACATTTCATACAGTTCCGCACGTTGTTTCATACGATTACGCATTTTAACCAATACTTCCGCTTCAAACACTGACTCACCTTGGCTCGTTTTACGTATCGCTTCTGCAATATCACTTGCACTCGTCGTCTTCAGAATATAGCTGTCTACACCTGCATCTAATGCACGATACACTTCTTTATCCTCTATGTAACTCGTCAGCATAACGACTTTAATTGATGGCAAGTCTTTCTTAATTTGTGTCGTTGCTTCTACGCCGTCCATATCTGTCATGACGAGGTCCATTAAGATGACATCTGGATGTAGTTCATGCGCCTTTTCAATCGCTTCTCGTCCAGAGCCCCCTTCACCTACTACTTCAATATCACTTTGTGTCGATAAATAACTCGAAATCCCAATACGGACCATCTCATGATCATCCACAAATAATACTTTAACTGTCATATTGTCCCTCCTTATCTAATGGTGCTTTTACTTCAATTCGCGTGCCTGCATTTGGTAACGATACAATATGGAATGTTGCACCGATTTCCGTCGCACGTTCTCTCATATTTTTAAGTCCATAACTTTGTTCCATCTTATCATCAGGATTAAAGCCAATACCATCATCTTGAATGCGCAGTAACAGATAGCCTTCACGATTCAGCAACTCCACACTCACCTGCGTACCATTCGCATGACGTAGCGTATTCGAAATCGCCTCTTGTGTAATACGGAAAAGATGATCTTCAATGCCTTTTGGTACATCAAAGTTATCAATCTCATACATCACTTTCATCGGTACTTTACGCTGTAAGTCCGTTACTAATGACTCAATGCCTTCACCTAGCGTCTTATCTTTCAAACCAATCGGTCGTAAATGAAGCAATAGTGCGCGCATCTCTAATTGTGAATCCTGTACCATTTTTTCCAGTGTTGGAATTTGTTGATCCAATGGTGGCGCAAGATCCGTTTCTTTAATGGCTGATAACATCATACTCGCCGCAAATAGTTGTTGCGACACGCTATCATGCAACTCACGTGCCAAACGTTGACGTTCATCTTCAATAATTTTCTTCACTTTTAAATCATTCATATTGTATTGTTCATTTGTTAAATTCTGCGTTTTAATACGCAACTTGTGCAACTCTTGATTGAGCGGTACAAGCGTTTGATACAACGTAATCGTTTCATTATATAATTCGATTTGATGATCATTGATACCCACTGTTTCTCCTTGAATGGCGCGTTCAATCTGTTCTTGTAACCAATCATTTTGCTGATTGATTTTATACGCAATGATACTGCCAACAAGGATACACAAAAATACAACAAGTAAGTTCAAAAATAGAAAAACGGGAATACCGAATATTTGCTGATAAAACATGCCTTGAAAAAAGATAATATTTACAAACACTTTATCGATAAAGAAAAAAGCTGTAAACATCGCATATACCAAAATCAACATGGCTCCAATCGTACGCACGTAGTGATTCATCGGAAAATCACCTCAACGTCGCCTAATAACGTAGACGCATAAATATTAACGGTATAACTATCCGATTTTTGTGACGTGTGCAATGCCATATTCGTATTTTCAATCTTGTGTCGCTGTTCGCCCATCACGACCGTGCCGTAAAAGGCCGCTACATTCAAGTTCACTTGGTAGTTCAATGGCACAATAATTTGGACCTTCCCAATTAAATGGCGCACGACAATCGTATTTTGCGCTTTGAGATTCGCCGCCTTCGTCATATCTACGTGCACGTCACCGATACCGTGTTGAATTTGTAAGTCTTCCCATTTATAGACGTAAATAGGTGTTTTTTGCTCGCCAAACCACTTTTGTTTAATAAATGTGTGGCTGTGTCCTTCGTCTTGTGTTGCGATAATTGATAGTGGACGACGTTTGTATTTAATATAACGAATCGCCACAATAAACATAAAAATAAATAAAATGACGAGGGTATATTTATTAGATAGTAAGGTAAAGGCAATCATTAATGCCCCTATCCAAAAACAGAGCAACCCGCGCACTTTATGAAAATATATATAACCGACATACATCAAAATACTGCCCAATACGAGCACAAACAAGAAACCAATCTTCTCGAAAAAGATGTAGTAGAAGTTTGCGATCACCATCAGCGCAGTAAAAAGTATGAGTAGCTCAGTCGAAATATATTTTTGCGTCATATTTCCACCTTTCTAGTATGCATTAACTAACGTTCTTAATAAGTGACATTCACACTTCGTATATGCTTTGTCTGCATCAAGTTGCGAATAGTAACTCTCTAATTGGGCATACTCACTTTCTATTTTATTCAATTCTTCTTTCAGAGATGCCATTGTCGCATCGTATATATTTGATGCTTGATCAATATGATATTCATCCATCAAGCTGATATATTTATTTTCTAACTCTAACATGCGTCTGTCAATCATTAGCTGTGCTTGTGACTTTTTACGTTGAATATAGCACATCGTGTCATTGATCGATTGTAACTTCAGATCCAACGACGTTAAGTATTGATAGAGTCCTTGTTGATAGCATTGTTTTAAAAAGCGTTCGATATATGTCTTCATAAGTTGTATCATCTGGTATCACCTCATCTGTTAATACCATTATAAAAAAGCTCCGTAACCTTTGTAATAGGCTGCGGAACCATTTTATCTTAAGACTAAAGACTGAACTTTAGTTAGATTCGTCTAATTTTGTTGTTAAAATTGGGCCATCTTTCGTCACAATCACAGTATGTTCAATCTGTGCCACATAACTTTTATCTGATGTTTCAAAAGCCCATTCGTTTTTACCTTCTGTTACAAACGTTGCATTTGAAGAAATGAACGGCTCAACAGCAAGCACCATACCTTCTTTTAACAATGTTTTTTCATGAGGGTCAAAGTAGTTCATAATGTGCGCAGGCGCTTCATGTAACGATTGACCGACACCATGACCTGTTAAGTTTTTGATAACTTTCAAGCCATTTTTGCGTGCCGTTGCGTGCACTGCTTTACCAATTTGGCTTAACTTGCTACCAACCTTCACTTTTGCCATTGCTGCTTCAAACGCCTCTAATGCGACGTCACATACTTGTTGTTTTACAGGATCATCTGTTTCACCAACAACAAATGAAATACCTGTATCCGCATAGTAACCGTTTTTCAATGCAGATACGTCGATGTTCACAAGGTCACCTTCACGAATCACTCGTTGGCTTGGAATGCCGTGTGCGACTTCTTCGTTAACACTGATACACGTTTGACCTGGGAAGTTTTCATCGTGAATTGGCGCTGATAATGCCCCTTCTGCTTCGAACATCTCTTTCGCAATGTTGTCTAATTCTTTCGTTGTGATGCCCGGCTTCGTTGCGGCTTGCATAGCGTCTCTTACTTTTGCACATATCGCACCAATTTCTAATAAAGCTTGGCGTTCTTCATCCGTTTTTACTATCATGCTAATCCCTTTCCTTTTTACAATTTGTATACTGTACTTATTATAACAAAATTTTTTTGATATACTAGAAGTAAGTACAAATCAGGAGTTACGCGTATGAAAATGAAATGGTATAAAAAAGTTGTAGGTGCCCGTACCATTAAGACTGGGCTTGCTACATTTTTAACAGCATTATTCTGTCTTTCGCTCAACTTAAATCCTATCTTTGCAATTCTATCAGCTGTTGTAACGATTGAGCCTACCGTTAAAGCGTCGATTCATAAGGGATACAAACGACTCCCAGCCACTGTCATGGGTGCGTTTATCGCCGTCGTGTCGACCTACTTCTTCGGTGACGACTCTGCAATAGCTTACGGGCTAACAGCAACACTCACAATCATTCTCTGTATTCGTTTTAACCTACATCCTGGTATTCTTGTCGCAACGTTAACTGCGTTGGCAATGATACCTGATATTCATGAAGACTACATCTTTAATATTGTTTCACGTCTATTAACAGCCATTATCGGACTCGTAACAGCTGGTTTGGTGAACTTTATGGTGCTACCACCTAAGTACTATGAGCAGATTGAAGAACTAATTGAGTCATCTGAACGTCAGATTTATTTCTTATTTGATGAGCGTATGAAGGAATTACTTATCGGACATTTCCAATCTGAAAAAAGTGATAAGCTGGTCGATCAATTGCACGCTTGCAACACGCGCATTGAAGTGTTGTTAGGCTATCAACGAGATGAACTTAAATATCATAAATCAAAAAATCGCTCGGATGACTGGATGCGACTGCGAAAGCTAACGAACCGTGCACATGAAAACCGCTTGTTACTGACACACTTGTCGAACATTATTTATTTGCCACAAGATGCGATGATGGTGTTTACTAACGAAGAAAAAGAAGCGATTATTTCAATTTCACAGCGTATCGATCAAATCTTTCAATGTGGGACATTTAAGCCTGAACGTAAAGCGGCATCTACATTGAAAAACTCTGTTAAAGGTTTAAATGAGTTTGACACGAATCAAATTAAAAGTCATACGATATATGAGATTTTGTTAATTTATCGTATTTTAATGCTGCGTTATCGTGTGAAATAAAAAAAGACGGAATGGCTAATCATGCCATCTCACCACAAAAGGTGTAGAACCAAATAACGTCATGACATATAAAAAAACAGCGCTTATCTCGATTACTATAATCAAGATAGGCGCTGTTCTATTATTATTTTTTATTTTTTTCAGCACGTTCGACTAAAACTTGCTTTGCTTGTTCTTCTGCAACATTGTCGATATGTTCCGGTTCAAACGGAATGCCTTTACGTTCTGCAGCAGCACGTAATAAGTAATCTGTCATCTCATGGTTTTTAGGTAATACAGGTCCATGTAAGTACGTACCAAGAAGATTTTTGTAATGTAACCCTTCTTGTTGCTCTGTATCGTTGTTACCATAACCATACGTAACGTGACCTAACGTATTATATGAATGATACGTACGTCCACCATGATTTTCAAAGCCCACAATCGTTCCAAATTGCTCACTTTCAATGACAATATCACCCGTGAGACGTTCTTCCTTAGATTCCGTATAGAAGTCGAGAATGTGTAACCCTTCTAATTCTTTGCCATCCAGTGTCACATATTTCTCACCTAAAAACTGGTAACCACCACATACGACAAGTCCTGGCAAGCCATCTTCAATCGCCGCTTTTAACTGTGATTTAATCTTTGTTAATTCTTTCGTCGCAATGGCTTGTTCACGATCACTGCCACCACCGATAAAGAAAATATCCGCTTCATCTAAGTTAATACCGTCTGTTTCATTCACATCGACAACACGAATTTGAATATTACGCTGTTTCGCACGATATTTTAACGCCATGATGTTACCAATATCACTGTATAAGTTCAGCTTATCGGGCATAAAATGAAATACTGTCAACTCATGCATGTCCATGACCCTCCTTAAAAGAACGCTCTAACTGATCTAACATCGGCGCAAGAGACGTATAGTTAGGAATTGCGACCGTCATACTTGGATAATCCATCGTCATTGCAGTTGCTTTATGAATATCTCTCTCAACAACAACTGGGACATCCACTTCTGCCAACTTCAAACGTAATTGAAGCTCTTCAGCACGGCTACCTGTCACAATAATTGCTTCAATATCTTGATTTTGTAGCTTTTCAAAATCTGCGTCATAAATCCATGATGTGTCACGACCATCTGCTGGAAAGTCATTTAAGCTAAATAAATACACTTTTTGACCTTCTAATTGTTCCCCTGTTGCAATAGAGGCATTCATACCTGCCGGGTTTTTCGCCAAGTTAATGAGCGCTTTCTTCTGATTACGCTCGAAATACTGCATACGACCATTATCTGACGTATATGTCTCGAACCCTTTTTGAATTGCTGCATAATCTAAGCCTAACTCTCTTAAAGCCGCATACGCAGCAAGCGCATTGTACGCATTAAAGTCACCCGCAATTTTCATATTGAACGTTGCGCCATTGACCGTCATATTAACAAATGGTGTCACTGAGAATGTTGACACGGCGTAATCTGCATCGTGGCGTTTAAAACCACATTGACAACTATAATGACCGAGTTGGTTGTAATGAATATGATCGTATACTAAACGCTCTCCACAATTTGGGCAATATCGGCTCTCATTCATTGATGATTGTTCAAACGCATGGGCATTCGCGTCCATACCGTAATACGTCACATTGTCACTCGCAATCTTCAAACGACTCACAAATGGATCATCCGTATTCAAAATCAATTGGATCCCTTTTCCACTAATAGACGATAAAATTTTATTAACCATAATATCTATTTCACCAAAACGGTCCATTTGATCACGGAAAAAGTTCGTGAAGACCATCTTAGTAGGTGTCATCTCTGTTAAAACACGCGGGATAGAACCTTCGTCAATTTCTATCACAGCAATTTTCGTATTAGGGGTAGATTGCACGATAAATGCAGACGTAATACCTGCTGCCATGTTCGCCCCTTCATTGTTATGAATAATTGGAATACCATTTTGTTTCAATGTATGGCCGATTAAGTTCGATGTCGTTGTTTTTCCGTTCGTACCACTTACAAATACAACTTCATCTACCTTAGCCGCTAAAGTTCTTAGAATGTTTGTATCAACTTTTCTGGCAACTTGTCCAGGCAAATCCGTCCCTTTTTTACCAACAGCACGACTCGCCTTTCTCGCAAGCTTTGCCAATGTTATCGCTGTCCATTGTCTCATTAAACTTCTCCTCCATTTTTACCTATTGTATTATAACATGTAGCCCGTATTTATGATAAACAAAACTTGTATTTCGCATATCCGTTGCAATCAACTGATGTAAATGTGTAAACTAGTAATGAGTACTTTTTAGGAGGGAATATCATGTTAGACCAAAAATTATTAGATACACTCAATGACCAAATGAACCATGAATTTTTTGCTGCACATGCTTATATGGCTATGGCTGCTTATTGCGATAACAACTCATACGATGGCTTTGCGAACTTCTACATTGAACAAGCGAAAGAAGAACGTTTCCACGGACAAAAAATTTACGATTACATCAATGATCGTGGGGAAAAAGCTATTTTCAAAGCATTACCAGCACCAAAAGTAGACTTCAACTCAATTTTAGAAACGTTTGAAGACGGTTTAAAACAAGAACAAGACGTTACAAGCCGTTTTTACAACTTATCTGAAATTGCGAACGAGAAGAAAGACTACGCGACAATTTCATTTTTAAACTGGTTCTTAGATGAACAAGTTGAAGAAGAATCAATGTTTGAAACGCATATCGATTACTTAAAACGTATCGGTGACGACTCAAACACATTGTACTTATACGAAAAAGAACTTGCAGCACGTACTTTTAACGAAGAAGCATAATTTTGTAATATGTAGAAATCCGGGGTGTGCCGTTGGGTAGCACCCCTGTTTCATTTGACTGGAGTTGATTTAATATGCCACAAAATGCCTATATCGCACTTGATTTTGAAACGGCAAATTATAAGCGTACGAGTATTTGTTCGGTTGGTATGGTTAAAATAATTGACCACCAGCTTACGGAATCGTTTTACACATTGGTGAATCCAAATGATTTTTTTGCGGCGCCTAATATTGAAGTTCATGGTATTCAACCGAATGACGTTGTTAATGCTCCTATTTTTAAAGAAGTGTATCCTTATATGCTAGATTTTATGGAGTCATTGCCGATTGTCGCGCATAATGCTGCATTCGACATGTCCGTACTTCATGCAAGCTTAAAAGCCGCGCATATCCAAACACCAGACCTTACATACTTCTGTTCATGTCAACTGGCGCGTCGTACGGTTTCATCACAGCGCTATGGTTTAAAACATATGATGCAGTATTATAACTTAGACTTTCATGGCCATCATGATGCGCTGAATGACGCCAAAGCGTGTGCAATGATTACATATCGTTTGTTACAACACTATCCGAACTTACAAAATGTACTGGATATTTATGGGAAACAATTGCGTGATAAAGACGCATTATAAAAAGTCGTAAATCGTCATATTGCGAACTGATGCGTCTTGCAAGCTCCCAACTGTGACACCTATCAGACGAATTGGCACATCTGGGTCTTTCACATCATGATACAAATCGTATGCAACTTGATAAATATCATTCGCACTTTGTACTGGCGTCTTTAAGCTCTGCTGTTTCGTATGTGTTACAAATTCATTCGTCTTAATTTTAACCGTCACAGTATATCCCGCTTTTTGAAGCTTTTCTAATCGCGCCTCAATCTTTTCACACAACATTTCAATTTTACGCAAAATCTCATCGTCCTGGTTCGTATCTACTGAGAACGTCCTTTCTGCTCCTACACTTTTACGAATACGATTACTTTTTACTTCTCGTTCATCTTTCCCACGCACACGATCATATAAATATTTCCCTCTTTTACCGAATAAATAAATGAGATCTCGCTCCGTGCGTTGATACAAATCTTCACCGGTATAAATCCCTTGTTCATGCATCTTCTCTTTTGATACTTTCCCTACTCCTGGAAAATCACCAATATCTAATGACATCAGAATCTCATGTACATTTTGATATGTAATGACCGTTAAGCCATTCGGTTTGTTCATACCGCTTGCTAACTTCGCCAAAAATTTATTATAAGAAACGCCAGCACTTGATGTGAGTCCTGTTTCTCGCCAAATATCATAACGAATCATTTGCGCAATTTGGGAGGCTGACTTATTCGGTTTGACAAGCGCGGTTATATCTAAATACGCTTCATCCAGTGACAACGGTTCAACTAGCGGCGTGTATTGATGAAAGATGTCCATAATTTGTTGTGAGACAGCGCGGTATACTTCAAATCTCGGCGTTATATAATAACCGTCGGGACACAACTGATGCGCCCGAGACATTGGCATTGCTGAATGTACACCCATTGCACGTGCTTCATATGACGCCGTCGCAACCACACCACGCCCACTTGCTTTACCACCAACAATCACCGGCTTCCCTTTTAACGTAGGATTATCTCGCACTTCTACTTGGGCATAAAAATAATCCATATCAATATGGATAATACGTCGCTCTTCCATAAGTCACCTCCACTTTTTAATACGCAACTTCTTTATCTTAATTATACAAAATTGTATTAATGGCAAGCTATTATTCTGCCATGGCTAAATAGCGGAAAATAAGGAAAAGCAGTGGATTTAACATCGCATTTTCTAAAAGATTCTATTATCCCACCCCAGCAAAGGTGAGTAGGTATGAAAATTATGACATTCCCGCTTAAAAGATATAGAAGCAAAAAACGGTAACCCCGTTAATAGAGGTTACCGCTTTATGATTGAAGCTATTGAACTGGTTTCGTTACAAATTCGCTTAGTCTTCTTCGCGACGTTTACGTCTTGTTAATCTTGCACCAGCTAACAATGTTAAGAATCCGAATGCAGTTACGAATGGATTGTTTGTATTACCTGTTTCTGGTAATTCTTTATCCATAGCTTTATCAGCTTGTTTCATATCTTTCGCATCTTTATCTTTCATTGTTTCAGATGGTTGATCCATACCTGGGTTTCCATTACCTGGGTTTCCATTACCTGGGTTTTCGTTACCTGGGTTTCCGTCACCTGGGTTTCCGTTACCTGGGTTTCCGTTATCTGGGTTTCCGTTACCTGGGTTTTCATCACCTGGGTTTTCGTTACCTGGGTTTTCGTTACCTGGGTTTTTAGGTTGCTCAGGTTTATTTGGTTCTTCTGGTTTTTCTGGTGTTGTTGGGTTTTCAGGATCTTCTTTCAACTTGTAGATGTAAGTAACATCTTTATTACCTTTACCAACTTTACCAGTTTCTTCGTCGCCATCTTTCACTTTTACAAGTACATAGACTTTGCCGTCTTTACCAATAATTTCTTTTGGAATTTCTTCGCCATTTTCATTCGTATTGTACTCAGTACCTACTGGTGATTTTGGCGTATCCACTGTTGGATCCTTAATCACGTTGCCATCTTCATCCACATAGTGAACTGTGATAGAACCTGCCGGTACATATGGTACTGGCGTATCTTCTTTCGGATCTACAGGTTTTGGTGGTTCATAACCTTTTGTTGGATCGTTTGGATCTTTTGGTTTTAATGGTTGTGTAGGATCTTTTGGATCTACTGGAATGTAACCATCAATATCTGGAATTGGTGGATTATCCGTTGGATCTTCCGGTGTCTCATCGTAATCGATTGGATCGATTGGGTCACCTGTATTTGGATCTACTGGTGGGTTCAATGGATCGTTAGGGTCCGTTGGATTTTCCGGATCTACTGGAATATACGGAATGTATTTACCAGGATCTTCGTTTGGTACTTCTGGTGTTGTTGGATCTTCAACTTTTTTGTACACATAAGTGATTTCAGTTGTGCCTTCTACGACTTTACCTTGTTCGTTACCTTTTGTAAGAACTGGTACTAATTCGTATTTAACACCGTCTTTTGTGATTGTAGTAGGTTTGTTGTCATCAGCTGTGTTGTAGTCTGTACCTGTTGATGTTTCAGGTGTATCTACTGCATCATCCGCAATAACATTACCCTCTGTATCGATGTAGTGTACGATTACGTCACCTTTCACTTCTTTGTATACATAAGTGACTTCTGTTGTACCTTCTACAACGCTACCAGTTTCAGTACCTTCAGTTTTTTCTGGTACACGCTCATACGTTTTACCGTCTGGTGTTGTAATTCTTTCTGGGCGGTTATCAGTAGTATCGTATGGTGTGTCAATTTTACTTCCTTGCGTATCAACTTTATCATCCGCAATTGTGTTACCTTCTTCATCAACATAATGAACGATTACGTCACCAGTTGGTGCTTCAGGTGTTGGCTCAGGTTGAACTGGCGCTTCAACTTTTTTGTACACGTATGTTACTTCTGTTGTACCTTCTACAACGCTACCAGTTTCGTTACCTTTAGTAAGTGCTGGTACTAATTCGTATGTCACACCATCTTTTGTGATTGTGTTTGGCTTATTGTCGTCAGCTGTATTGTAGTCTGTACCTGTTGAAGTTGTTGGTGTATCTGTTGCGTCATCCGCAATAACATTACCTTCTGTATCGATGTAATGTACGATTACATCACCTTTTACTTCTTTGTATACGTAAGTGACTTCAGTTGTGCCTTCTACAACGTTACCTTCTTCTGTACCTTCAGTTTTTTCTGGTACACGTTGGTAAGTTTTACCATCTTCAGTTGTAATTTTTTCTGGACGGTTGTCAGTTGTGTTGTAAGGTGTATCTACAGGTGAAGCTGGCGTATCAACAACAGGATCTTTGATGACATTACCGTCTTCATCTTTGTAGTTAACTGTTACTGTACCTTCTTTAACAACTGCAGTTTTTTCTTTGTAAACATATGTTACATAGTTTGTACCTTGAGTTACTTTACCAGTTGGCTCAACACCATTTACGTCAGATGATGCATAAACATCTCTTAACTTACTTGTTGTTAAGTTACCTTGGTCAGAAACTGAACCTACAGTATAATCACCTGCTGGAACAAGTTCATATGTCTTGTCGCCTACAGTGATTTCTTGTGGACGGTTATCTGTAACTGTATCGTAGTCTGTATCAACATCAACGTCAGCCACGTCTACTTTTTCTTGTTGAAGGACATTACCGTTAACATCAACGTATTGAACGATAACTGTACCTTTATTGATTTGTTCAGGGTTTGTTGTTTCTACAGGGATACCTGTTGCAGTCGCATCATAGTTTAAGCGAACTGCTCTAGAAGTTAAACCATCTTCTCCTTGTTGGACTAAATCAGGTTTTGTGTCACCGTAGATGAGACTCTTTGCATTTGGCATTTCGAAGTTACTTAATGGTGTGCCATCTGGATGTGAAACTGTAATTGTAGAGTTGTCAGTACTTCCTCCAACATCAACAAAACTATCTTTATCAAAATTAATACCTAAACGTGAAGATTTACCTTGTTCGAAATCTTCCATTGGGTTTTTGAATGATGTCACAATACGACCTGGTTTAGTGTAATCACCATGGAATTTAAGTGTAATCGTACGTTTGTCGTCTGATATACTTTCGATTGTATAGTACATATTATCTGGTGTGACATATAATTTTCCATTATCTGCATTTGGGTGTTTTTCTTCTGTGCCAATGTCTTGAAATGGAATATAATATACTGGTAATTTTTGACCAATTTCTAATTTATCGACATCCCAAGTATACGTGTTTTTATTCGGATCTGTTGGTGATGAGACTGTTGTTACGAAACCATCTGGCATACCTCCGACTTGACCAGAAAGTACCACAAGACCTTCACTAATTGTTTCAGTTAAGAAGCCAATATCTGATCCCGGTGTATTTGAGCGATAATCATAAACTGTCGCTTCCATGCTTAAATATGCATGTAATTTTTCACGATTTCCAGTATCATACTCAATCTCATTTCGGTTCCCAAATTGATCAGTTACAACACCTTCTAGCCCAGTATTAAAATGGCTACGTTTGAAATTAGCTGAATTTGCATCATCCCATGCTGGTTCAGTGTATACGCTTGTGTATACAGTTTTGTCATTAATTTTAACTTTAAACTCTGTTGGACGATCAACAGTTGCTGCTAAAGTTTGTTTAGATCCACTACCTGATATAGTTGCACTAACATCCTTCAAACCTTCAACAGCTTCAGTAAATGTAACTTTATATTTAATTGCCATTGTTGTTAAAGTACTATCATTTTTAAGGTCAAAACGTGTCGGATCTTCTGAATCTGTAGCTTTAACGAAGTCACTTTCATAACTTACACGTTCAACATTTGCGATAACTGTACCTTCACCATCTGTTTCGCTAGATTTTATACGAAAAGTTCTTGGTAAAGCGATTGGTACGTCTTGTGTTTCCACATAGAAGTAATCCCCTTGGTGCAATGGTTGATCACCGAATGAGAATTGAATGCTTGTACCATCTTTGTTTTTAATTGTAGGTGTTTCGCTTAAACCTTCGTGTGAACTCACTACTGTTACTTCAGGTGTTACTTGTGTACCTGTTGGTGCTGTTTGTGCAACAGCTTCTAAAGGCGCACGGAAGTATGTGCCTGTCGGAATCGACTCACCTTCATTAGGGAATGCTTCCTCACGTGTTGGTGCAGAAACTTTTGTTGTTGTTTCTGTAGTAGCAGGTTCTGTTGTTTCAGTAGCTGCTTTTTCTTCTGTTGTTGGCTCTGATACAGTTTCAGTTGGAGTTGCTTCAGTGCTATTTGTTTCAGATGCTGCTTCAGTAGTTGCAGGTTCTGATGTTGATTCTGTTGTTTCTGTAGCAGCTGTTTCAGTTTGATCAGCTGTTGGGCCGCTGGTTCTGATGTTTCAGTAGCAGTCGTTGCGACCGGTTCCGAATCAGTTTCAGAAGTAGTTGCAGTTGCTGCAGAATCAGGATCCGTTGATGTATCTGATGATGTATCAGCTGCTTGTGTTTCAGCCGATGCATCCGTTTCACTTGCTGAAGCTGAGTCAGCACCCATAATCAACGCTGTTCCTAAAAGTGCAGAACATACACCAAAAGAAAACTTACGGATTGAGAAACGGTGTTTTTGTTTAAATAACATATATTTCCTCCTTTTGCATTAATATTAACAATATCAATTAGCAAAATAATTTATTCATTAGATATTATCTAATTACCTAAAATATAATCTCAGATATTTAGC
>NZ_PPRF01000088.1 GCF_002902145.1 Staphylococcus rostri
CCCGCATCTCTATCGTAATGTGTATTTTATATAACAGTTAGGTATATATTATTAGATATGAAGAAATTGTACGAGCCACAAGAACAATTCATAGCCTAAATATAAAACTAACAAAAATAAACCGATTTTTATGACCCATTTTAATAAAGTGAAACTAAATCGCAAAACTAAAATAACGAGTAGTATGGTTAAAAATAAAGTAATCCAGCTCATCTATATGCCTCCCTTAGATTATATTTTACAAAAAATAAATTTATCTTGCATCCTACTTGAGCACAATATGTTATCGTACCTTAGTATGATGAATAAAACGACAGCTTTCGGTATAATAAACAATTATGTATGTTGTTTATAAAAAATGAGAATTTGGAATGCTTTTTAAATATGTTTTTATATACTATGTTCAAATGTTGGAGGGAGAAACTTGCAGCTAATCAAACGCATTATTAAAGTTTTGATTGTTTTAGTTTTGTTGGCGATTCTGATTTTCATTTCATTAAAGTTTCTACCTGGTATTAAAGATCAAGCATGGAACCCGTTAAATGAACAAGTGGTGGTCCAAGAAGTTGATGAATCAGGTTTTGAAGTGCCGGTAGAAGGTCAAAGCTATGTATTGAAAGAAAATAATTTGTTCCGCAATGTGCCGAAAAGTCAAAGTCGTCACGTGTTCGATTGGATAGATAAATATGAGTTTACACAAGTGAATGAGTTAGAACGCATGGCGTATGATGATACATATCTTATTGCCGAACAAAATACGCAATTTATTTTATATCGTTTTGGTGATGATACAATGCGTGTTTATACAACTGAACACGACATGCAGTATGATTTATATCAACTAGGACATCAATTGAATTTATTACCAGCTGATTCGTTCCAGTCAAAAGATGATGATATAAATGATTAAAGCAATTGTCTGTATTTATCATGCAAAAATATGATTTTGCCACTTTATTTAATATATGGACTGATATAAAATAAAAAGATACAAACAAATACATGTAACTTGAGGTGTTGAGGTTGTCCAATTTTTTTAGAAACAACAAATTAGTGGTGTTGTTCTGTGCATTAATCCTATTTATTGGCTTAATTGGATTGTCTATTAGGTCAAATGTACAATCGGCGCCAGAACAGTATGTCAGTGATACGACTTCATTCGGACAGCGGGTGTTTTCATATCCGATGCATTTAGTAACAGGCTCCATTACGAATTTCTTCCAAGATAGACAACCTGCCACGAATCAAACGAAGCAACTTGAAGCAGAGACGCAGCGTTTGAAATCAGAAAATGAGAAACTGAAAAAAGAACTTGATATGGAAGATATTTCGAAGTATGAACCTGTATCAGCAGGGGTACTTGCACGTCAACCGGATCAATGGATTAATACGCTTGTCATCGATAAAGGTGCTAAAGACGGTATTAAGCCAAACATGGCAGTCATGACGACTGAAGGTTTAGTAGGGCAAGTGAGTAAAGTGAATCAATTTTCATCACAAGTGAATCTTATTTCAACAAAAGGGCGTTTAAATCGTTTGTCAGTCAACGTCTTACATGATTCTAACGAAGTGTTCGGATTAATTGATCATTTTGACGAAAAGAACGACCGTCTCATTGTTAGCGACATCGATAACAACGAGGATGTTAAAAAAGGAGATAAAGTCGTAACAAGTGGTCTTGGTGATCAACTACCTAAAGGACTCTATGTGGGAGAAGTTGAAAAAGTACAGAATGATCAATATGGTCTATCTAAACAAGTGTCTATTAAAACAGGTGCGAACTTAAATCAAATCATGCACGTTTATGTTGCAAAACGTGACCCTAAAACGCTTGTTGACGATGAAGGGGACGACAAGTAATGAGAAAATCCATTTACTATGTACTCGGTGCACTGTTATGTTTTTATCTGGATACATTGCTGACGTTTATGTCACCCATTGCAATCGGTCATGTTAAGTTTATTTTTGTCCCACATTTAGTATTTCTATATCTCATTTTAATAACTGTATATAGAAATACGAGCACAGCACTTGTATTAGGCATTCTAGTCGGCATCATACAAGATTTATACTTCGGTCAAATATATGGTCTTTATTTATTCGGCTATCTCTTGTCTATCTTGATTGCTGATAAGTTTCTCAAAGTATTCTTTAGAGATCATGTGATGGTTTATTGGATGATCTTGCTAGGCATTATCTTCCTAGAAATATTTGTTGTGGCAGTGTACAGTGTGTTAGGTTTGATTGACTTTCAAATCATACCATTCATCACTTTACGCCTATTGCCAACACTATTTTTAAATGCATTGTTATTGATAGTTATCTATGTCATTCTTGAAAGAAAAACAAAAGTGAAGACAAGTGTTGACATCAAATAATCAGAGTGTTATGATTCAGTAGTTGAGTAGTTTATAGCTACATACAACCGCTCAAATATAGGTTTAAGAACGTAATGTCACCTATATATGGCGTGACTTAAAATTAGGAGGTGCAAAGTATGTTTGCTATTATTGAAACAGGTGGAAAACAAATCAAAGTTGAAGAAGGTCAAGAGATTTACGTTGAGAAGTTAGACGTAAACGAAGGTGACACTTTCACTTTTGATAAAGTCCTTTTTGTAGGTGGAGATGCTGTTAAAGTTGGTGCGCCAACAGTAGAAGGTGCTACAGTTACAGCGACTGTTAACAAACAAGGTCGTGGTAAGAAGATTACAGTATTCACATACCGTCGTCGTAAAGACTCAAAACGCAAAAAAGGTCATCGTCAGCCTTATACAAAGCTTACGATTGAAAAAATTAACGCTTAATATATGATTAATGTTGATATCACGTTAAACGAAGAAGGTCGTGTCACAGATGTTGTGATGGACGGTCATGCCGATTTCGCGGAACATGGACAAGACATCGTTTGTGCAGGCGCATCAGCGGTAGTCTTTGGTAGTGTAAATGCGATAATGGGATTAACAGCCGAAAGACCGGATATTGATTACAGCGACGATGGTGGATATTTTCATGTAAGAAGTGTTGATACAAACAATGAACAAGCGCAGCTTATATTGCAAGCGATGCTCATATCTCTACAAACAATAGAAGATGAATATAGTGATTTTATTAAATTAAATCTAAAGTGAGGTGTAACTCATGCTAAAATTAAACTTACAATTTTTCGCATCTAAAAAAGGGGTAAGTTCTACAAAAAACGGACGTGACTCTGAATCAAAACGCCTTGGTGCTAAACGTGCTGATGGACAATTCGTTACAGGTGGTTCAATCTTATTCCGTCAACGTGGAACTAAGATTTACCCAGGTGAAAACGTAGGTCGCGGTGGCGATGATACATTATTCGCTAAAATCGATGGCGTTGTTAAATTTGAACGTAAAGGTCGCGACAAAAAACAAGTATCTGTATACGCAGTTGCTGAATAATTTGTCGTCATTTAACACCAGAAGGTAACTTCTGGTGTTTATTTATTAGGTGGCGGTTTTATGATAGTTTTCATTGTGATATGACCGCAATTTATCATATGATAATACATAAGCCTATTAACATCTAGATAACTAGAGGTTTCATATATTATAGAAAGAAGTAAAAGAGGTGAACTGAATGTTTGTCGATCAAGTCAAAATATTTTTAAAGGCCGGTGACGGTGGTAATGGTATAACGGCATATCGTCGTGAAAAATATGTACCGTTTGGTGGACCAGCAGGTGGTGACGGTGGTCGTGGGGCTTCCGTTATTTTTGAAGTAGATGAAGGTTTAAGAACATTAATGGATTTTAGATACCAACGTCAATTTAAGGCGAAAAAAGGTGAGAATGGTCAGAGTAGTAATATGCATGGTAGAAATGCAGAAGACCTTGTATTAAAAGTGCCACCGGGTACAATCGTTAAGGATGTTGCAACAGAACAAACACTTGCTGACTTAGTAGAACATGGTCAACGTGCAGTTATCGCAAAAGGTGGTCGTGGCGGACGTGGGAACTCTCGTTTTGCGACGCCTAAAAATCCGGCACCTGATTTTAGTGAAAATGGTGAGCCGGGTGAAGAACTAGAGGTTGTGCTTGAACTTAAACTATTAGCAGATGTTGGACTTGTTGGTTTCCCAAGTGTTGGTAAATCTACATTATTATCCATCGTTTCAAAAGCAAAACCGAAAATCGGTGCGTATCATTTTACAACGATTCAACCAAATCTTGGTGTTGTTGTCACGCCTGATCAACGCAGCTTTGTATTAGCTGATTTACCAGGTCTAATTGAAGGCGCGTCTGAAGGTGTCGGTTTAGGGCATCAATTTTTACGTCATGTAGAACGTACAAAAGTGATTGTGCATGTAATTGATATGAGTGGTATGGAAGGCAGAGATCCGTACGAAGATTATCAAACCATTAATCATGAGTTGAAGGCGTATGAACATCGTTTGGAAGAACGCCCGCAAATCGTTGTGGCGAACAAAATGGACATTCCAGAGGCTGCTGAACAGTTAGAACTTTTCAAAGAACAGCTTGGACCTGATACACCAGTTGTGCCGATTTCATCTTATACACGAGAGAATATTGACCAGCTACTCTATACGATTGCGAACACGCTAGAAGAAGTTAAAGATATTGACTTCAATGAAGAAGAAACGGCTGATGAAACGAATCGTGTATTATATAAACACACACCGTCGCAAGATAAGTTTGAAATTACACGTGATGACGATGGTGCTTATGTGGTAAGTGGTAATGCGATTGAGCGTATGTTCAAGATGACGGACTTTAACAGTGATCCTGCGGTACGTCGTTTTGCGCGTCAAATGCGTTCGATGGGTATTGATGATGCATTGCGTGACAGAGGTGCCGAAAACGGAGATATTGTACGAATTCTTGGTGGAGAATTTGAATTTATCGAATAGCGTCGAGTAAGGGGACGACACAATGAAACCAAAATTTTATTTAATTCGTGAAGATGTATTGCCATATGTAGTTGAAAAGGTATTGAAAGTGAAGGCGTCGCTTAAAGAGAATCCGACGATGACAGTTCAAGAGGCGGTCGTTTTACATGACTGTTCGCGTAGTGCGTTCTATAAGTATCGAGATACGATTTTTCCGTTAGAAGATATGAAACAAGATTTAGAAGCATTTACGATTATTTTGTTCGTGAATGATAAGGTGGGAATTTTAGCACATATTCTTGAAAAATTGTCTGCGTTAAACTTTTCAGTGTTGACCATTCATCAAAGTGTGCCGATTGATGAAAAAGCATCTATTACACTATCGTTGAATGCAAGCAAAGCCTCATTAAATGCCTATGAAATTATAAATGAGTTACGTCAAATGGAATATGTTTATAACGTTGATATTATTGGTATGAACATGTAAGGAGTAGAGTGAAAATGTATGCATATATACGTGGTACGGTGACGGAATTACAGCCGTCGCATATTACAGTTGAAACCACTTCTGGTATCGGTTATGAAATACAAACACCCAATTCATACCGTTTTCAAAGCCAACTAAATAAACAAGTTACAGTTTATACATCATTAATTGTGCGTGAAGATGCACAATTGTTGTATGGTTTTATCGATCAGGAAGAAAAGACAATGTTTTTAAGCCTTATCAAAGTAACGGGCATTGGACCGAAGTCTGCGCTGGCGATTTTAGCTGCAAGTACACCGGTTCAAGTGAAACGTGCGATTGAACATGAAGATGAGGCTTACTTAACACAATTTCCAGGTATCGGTAAAAAGACAGCACGTCAAATTATTTTAGATCTTAAAGGTAAAGTTGTCATTGAAGCGTCTGTGGATGATGGTCAACTCAACTTGAATATGAGTAATGATGAACAGATTTCTAAAGATGCGTTGCTTGCGTTGGATGCTTTAGGCTATTCAAAACGTGAACTGCAAAAGGTTGAAAAAGCGATGCAGAAGGAATCATTTGAAACGGTTGATGAAGCTGTGAAGTTTGGCTTAAAACAATTAATAGGATAGGAGGGCCCTTATGGAACAAGACCGTATGATGGATGGCCACGAGAACGTATTTGATGACGATATTGAGTTATCATTGCGCCCGGAGTTTTTACGTCAATATATTGGACAATCGTCAATTAAGTCGAATTTAGAAGTGTTTATTCAAGCTGCCAAGTTGCGTGAAGAACCGTTGGACCACGTCTTGTTGTTTGGCCCTCCAGGACTTGGTAAAACAACGCTATCGCATATTATTGCGAATGAAATGGGCGTTAATATGCGGACGGTTTCTGGTCCTTCTATTGAACGTCCGGGGGATTTAGCGGCAATATTGACGAATCTTCAACCTGGCGACGTGCTATTTATTGATGAAATTCATCGTTTAAGTAGTGTTGTTGAAGAAGTGTTGTATCCGGCGATGGAAGATTTCTTCTTAGATATTGTTGTTGGAAAGGGCGAAGAAGCGCGAAGTATCCGTATTGATTTGCCGCCGTTCACATTAGTCGGTGCAACGACACGTGCGGGTAGCTTAACGGGCCCGTTACGTGACCGTTTTGGTGTGCATTTACGCTTAGAATATTATAGTGAAGTGGATTTACAGCATATCATTATGCGAACAGCAGAAGTATTAGGCACTGCGATTGACAAGGAAAGTGCACGTGAGATTGCGAAGCGTAGTCGTGGGACACCCCGAATTGCGAACCGTTTGTTAAAACGTATACGAGACTTCCAACAAGTGAATCAAGACGATATGATTTACATTGAAACAACGAAGCATGCACTGCAGTTGTTACAAGTCGATGAACAGGGGCTTGATTACATTGACCATAAAATGATGGCGTGTATTATCGAGCAATATCGTGGTGGCCCAGTTGGACTGGATACGATTGCCGTATCTATTGGGGAAGAACGCGTGACAATCGAGGATGTTTATGAACCATTTCTCATTCAAAAAGGCTTTCTCGAGCGTACACCACGTGGTAGAAAGGCGACCCCGCTTGCTTATGAACACTTCAATTATCCACAAAAGTAAGGAGCTAGCACGTTGAATATAGAAGAATTTGATTATGATTTACCAGAATCTTTAATAGCACAGACGCCATTAAAGAATCGTGACACAAGTCGTTTGCTTCATCTTGATAGGGAAACAGGTGCAGTTGAAGATCTACATTTTAAAGATATCGTACGTTTCTTTAAGCCAGGCGATACTTTGGTACTCAATGATACGAAAGTAATGCCAGCGCGCTTGATTGGATTGAAAACAGAAACAAATGCGCAAGTTGAAATGTTAATGTTAAATCAAGTAGAAGGTGACGATTGGGAAGTATTGTTGAAACCTGCAAAACGTATTAAAGAAGGACAATCGTTAAGCTTTGGCGATGGTAAAATTATTGCTACTTGTATTGAAACGCGTGATCAAGGTGGGCGTATTATGCGCTTACAATATGACGGCATTTTACAAGAGCGTTTAGATGAGCTCGGCGAAATGCCATTGCCACCTTATATTAAAGAACGCTTGGCCGATAAAGATCGTTATCAAACGGTCTATGCCAAAGAAACGGGTTCTGCAGCAGCACCGACAGCTGGTCTGCATTTTACGGATGAATTATTAGCAGAAGTCCAAAACATGGGTGTGCGCTTAGCATTTGTCACACTACACGTTGGTTTAGGAACCTTCCGTCCAGTGAGTGTTGATAATATTGATGACCATGAGATGCACAGTGAATTTTATATGATGTCACAAGAAACAGCCGATTTACTTAACCAGACTCAAGCAGATGGGCACCGTATTATTTCGGTTGGGACAACATCAACACGTACACTCGAAACAATTCGTCGAGACAACGATAAATTTGTCGCAACGAGTGGTTGGACAGATATTTTTATTTATCCAGGTTTTGAATTCAAAGCTGTAGATGGACTCATTACAAACTTCCATTTACCGAAGTCGACATTAGTCATGCTTGTTTCAGCGTTTAGTACACGACAATACGTCTTAAACGCATATGCACATGCTGTAGAAGCGTCTTACCGATTCTTTAGCTTTGGCGATGCGATGATTATTATTTAATGATAGGAGAGAACAGGATGCCAGCAGTGACATATGAACATATCAAAACGTGTAAGCAATCAGGCGCACGTCTCGGTATTGTTCACACACCACACGGTTCATTTGAAACACCGATGTTTATGCCAGTCGGTACAAAAGCAACGGTTAAGACGATGAGCCCAGAAGAATTAAAACAAATGAACACGAAAATCTTACTTGGGAATACGTATCATCTATGGTTACAACCAGGGAATGATATCGTTAAACAAGCAGGTGGCCTACATAAGTTTATGAACTGGGACGGTCCGATTTTGACGGATTCGGGTGGTTTCCAAGTATTCAGCTTGAGCAACTTGCGTAAAATCACTGAAGAAGGTGTAGAATTCCGCCACCATACAAACGGTTCTAAGTTATTCTTATCACCAGAAGATTCAATTAAAATTCAAAATGATTTAGGTTCTGACATTATTATGGCATTTGATGAATGTCCACCAATGCCAGCTGAGTATGACTATGTCAAAAAATCATTAGAACGTACAACAAGATGGGCAGAACGTTGTAAAAAAGCACATCAACGTCCCGAAGACCAAGCATTATTCGGTATCATTCAAGGTGGCGAATACAAAGATCTTCGTCAACAGTCAGCGGAAGCACTTGTCGATCTTGACTTCCCAGGCTATGCGATTGGGGGTCTTTCAGTAGGTGAACCGAAGCCAGTCATGTACGAAATGGTAGAACACACGGTGCAATATATGCCAGAAGATAAGCCGCGCTATCTGATGGGTGTTGGCTCACCAGATGCATTGATTGAATGTAGTATTCGTGGTATGGATATGTTCGACTGTGTATTACCAACACGTATTGCACGTAACGGAACTTGTATGACATCACACGGTCGTCTTGTCGTTAAAAACGCACAATTTAAAGATGACTTCCGTCCGTTAGATGAGAATTGTGATTGTTACACATGTAAAAACTATACGCGTGCTTATTTACGCCATTTAATCAAAGCGGACGAAACGTTCGGTATACGCCTTACTACTTATCACAACTTACATTTTCTGTTAAAATTAATGGAGAACATTAGACAAGCCATTCGAGAAGATCGTCTTTTAGATTTTAAAGAGGAATTTTTTGAACAATATGGTCTTAATGTTGAAAATCCAAAAAATTTCTAGATAGGAGTTTGATTTATGTCTTCGTTTATTAGTTTATTACCACTAATTTTACTATTCGTAGTCATGTGGTTCTTTATGATTCGTCCACAACAAAAACGTGCGAAAGAGCATCGTGAAATGGTGGAACAATTACAAGCAGGTCAACGCGTAACAACAATCGGCGGTATCAAAGGAACTGTACGCGCTGTAGATGAAACAACAGCTGTTATTACAGTTAACGGTAAAGGTACTGAATTGACGTTTGAAAAACAAGCAATTAAGCAAGTTGACCCATCATAATTTAAACATGCAATGATATGTAACACATAACGGCTGGGGCAATGTGAATTTGTCCCAGCTTGTATCGTTTTAAACGACTTTTTTATGTTGGGTGCTACAATATTTTTACGAATCAACGTGAATTTGATATGATAGTAAATGTTGATTATTAAGCATGTCAGACATACTTTAAGACGAAAGCATTCGCCTATTTGGTTATAATACAGTTTGATATGAAGTTTAGAAAAAGAGGTGTTTTTGTGAAAAAAGCAAGTAGGTTGGTTGCATTTTTTGTGATTGTCGCATTGTTATTCGGTATGATGGCGTCGACCTATAAAAATGTAATCAAAGATGTCAACCTAGGGCTCGATTTACAAGGTGGATTTGAAGTACTCTACCAAGTGGATCCTCTTCAAAAGGGAGATAAGATTGACAGTACAGCAGTTGAGTCCACTGCGAAAACGTTAGAAAGACGTGTCAATGTTTTAGGGGTTTCTGAACCTAAAATCCAAGTAGAAGATAAGAACCGTATTCGCGTACAATTAGCGGGCGTTAAAGACCAGACACAAGCACGTAAAATCTTATCATCTCAAGCGAACTTAACGATTCGTGACGCAGATGACAAGGTGTTATTGACTGGTAAAGACTTAGTACAAGGGTCTGCGAAACAAGAGTTTAAGCAAAATACGAATGCGCCAGCGGTTACTTTCAAGTTAAAAGACAGTAAAAAGTTTGCGAAAGTAACAGAAGAGATTTCTAAAAAAGATGAGAATGTCATGGTTGTGTGGCTGGACTTCCAAAAAGGTGATAGCTACCAAGATGAAAAAGTAAAAGAAGATCCAAAATATATTTCGGCAGCGTCTGTTGAACAAGCCATCGACTCTGAAAGTGTAGAAATTTCAGGTGGTTTCCAAGGTGAAGACGGTATTGCGGAAGCGAAACAAATTGCTGACTTATTGAACTCAGGTTCATTACCAGTTAATTTGAAAGAGATTTATTCAACATCTGTCGGTGCACAATTTGGTCAAGATGCATTGGATAAAACAATCTTTGCGTCAATCTTAGGTATCGGCATTATCTTTGCCTTTATGTTGTTGTTCTACCACATTCCGGGGGCTATCGCGGTCATTACGTTAACAACATACATCTATTTAACAATGGTTGCGTTTAACTTTATCGGTGGTGTGCTTACACTTCCAGGTTTAGCAGCCTTAGTGTTAGGTGTCGGTATGGCAGTTGATGCGAACATCATCATGTATGAACGTATCAAAGATGAAATTCGTATTGGTCGCACGCTGAAACAAGCGTATAAAAAAGCGAACAAAAGTTCATTCATTACCATTCTGGATGCCAACTTAACAACAGTGTTAGCAGCGACGGTATTATTCTTCTTCGGTGAAAGCTCGGTTAAAGGTTTTGCGACAATGCTTTTACTCGCAATTCTTATGAGTTTCGTCACAGCCGTATTCTTAACACGTATTTTATTATCATTACTCGTACATTCAAACTTCTTCAAGAAAAAAATGTGGTTGTTTGGTGTCCGTCGTAAAGATATTCATGATATTAACGAAGGCTATGATGTACCAGACCTTCATACGCCATACGACAAAATTGACTTTATGAAGCTCGCAAAACCATTGTTTGCATTCAGTGGTATTGTCATTATCGCAGGTGTAATCATTATCTCTATCTTTAAGTTGAACTTAGGGATCGACTTTACATCTGGTACACGTGTTGATTTCCAAGCTGAACAACGCTTGCAACAAACACAAATCGAGAAGAAAATGGAAGACATTGGCTTGAAGCCGAACCAAATGTCTATCGGTGGTGACAAAGAGCAAAATGCGTCAATGCAATATAAACGTGATTTAACAAAAGAAGAAATTTCAAAACTTAAATCAACGTTGAACGATGCATATAATGCAGACCCATCAGTCAATACGGTATCACCAACGATTGGTCAAGAGTTAGCGAAAAATGCGATATTGGCAGTCATTCTGGCTTCGATTGGTATGATCATTTACATTACGCTTCGTTTCGAGTGGCGTATGGGTATTTCATCTATTATCTCGTTACTCCATGATGCATTTATGATTATTGCCGTATTTAGCTTGTTGCGTTTAGAAGTGGATATTACGTTCATCGCAGCGGTACTGACAATTATTGGTTACTCAATCAACGATACTATCGTAACGTTTGACCGTGTGCGTGAGATGTTGGCAAATGTCAAAGTCATCACGAAAGAATCACAAATTGACTACATTGTTAATAGTTCCATCCGTCAAACGTTAACGCGTTCGATTAACACGGTATTAACAGTTGTTGTAGTCGTTGTCGCATTATTAATTTTCGGTGCGTCAAGTATCTTCAACTTCTCATTAGCATTGTTAATCGGTTTAGTATCAGGTGTGTATTCTTCAATCTTTATCGCCGTACCTTTATGGGGTATGTTGAAAAAACGAGAATTACGCAAATCTGATAACAATAAGTTAGTCGTATACAAACGTAAACGTACAAACGAAGAAAAAGTATTAGTATAATTGAACATTTCAAGGCATGTGTTATTGAATTTAATAGCACGTGCCTTTTGTGCGTTTAGAAAGGATATAAAGTTTTTTATGTATGAACCATTCAAACAGCCACTGCCAAAAGTATCATTTGGTGCTGTTCAATTTTTAACCGCTATTGTTCAAAGCTTAATTTACTATAACTGTGATGCTTTTTATTTGGTCTGATTTTCGATATAATACGGTTTGTGGAAAGAGGTATAAAACAATGATAAAACCGAAATATCAGTGGATTAATAATACGGAACACCCAACAATTGATGATACATTGGTACAACAATTTAATATTACGCCAATTATGCAACGCACGTTAGAAGGAAAAGGCATTGTGACTGAAGAAGCGTTAGCCAGTGTCTTGGAAGATCGACAAATCATACATGATAGCGCGCAAATGAGTGACATGGCAAAAGCGGTGGCACGTATTCGTCAAGCGATAGCAAATCAAGAACCGATTCTCGTGTATGGTGACTATGATGCAGACGGTGTGACATCGACAACGATTATGGTGGACACGTTGCGCAAGCTTGGGGCGATTGTAGGTTGGTATATTCCAAACCGTTTTACAGAAGGGTATGGACCAAGTGAAGCGGCATTCCAAAATGCGGTTGATGAAGGCGTTTCGCTTATTATTACAGTGGATAACGGTATCCAAGGTCATGATGAGATTGCACTCGTACAGGAACAAGGAGTGGATGTCATTGTGACAGACCACCACGAAATTGGACCAACGTTACCGAATGCGTATGCGATTGTGCATCCAATGCATCCGGATTATGACTACCCATTCCGTTATTTATGTGGTGCAGGCGTGGCTTTGAAAGTAGCCAGTGCGTTATTAGAGGATCAAGTACCACAAGCTTATTGGGGACTGGCTGCGATTGGCACAGTGGCGGATTTGGTACCGTTAACAGATGAAAATAGATCGATTGTAAAAAAAGGGCTTAAACAGCTGAATGAAGATAAACCTGCTTCCATTACAGCGATTTTAGAACAAGCAAGTTATGATGATGTCATTACTGAAGAAACAATCGGCTTCTTAATTGCACCACGATTGAATGCGGTTGGTCGATTAGAAGATGCAAGTTTAGCCGCTGAGTTGTTAATGGCGGATGATTATGAAGAAGCACAATTTCTAGCGGAACAAGTAGAACATTTCAATCAAGAGCGTAAAGATATTGTAAGTGACATTGCAGAAGCCGCATTGGAAATGGCGGCATCTTATGTAGCGCGTGGCGATCAGTTTCTCGTACTGGCACAAGAAGATTGGCACGAAGGTGTGTTAGGTATTGTCGCATCACGTGTCGTTGAAACATATCATTTACCGACAATGGTGTTGAATTTGGATGCTGAAAAAGGCCATGCGAAAGGCTCTGCACGTAGTATTGAACAAGTGTCGATGTTTGATGCATTATCAGAACAGTCAACGCTTATCCAAAAGTTTGGTGGACATCATATGGCAGCAGGATTAACATTGGATTTGGATAATGTCGATGCGTTGCGTGATGGCTTAAACGATTGGATGCGACAAACGTTTGCTGGTGTGTCATTACAACCGACTAAAACAGTCGATGCGGTCGTAAACATTGGAGATATTACAGTTGATAACATTCAAGCGATGAATCGTTTAAGACCGTTTGGCATGGGGTTTTCAAAACCGGTCATTCAACTTTCTGGCATGCAAGTTCAACAAGCAAAAGCAATCGGACAACAGCAAAATCACCTCAAAGTGACGTTTGAGTCGTCACCGATGCAAGCATTGTATTGGAATTATGGTGCGCTAGCTGGGGAACTAATGGCAGGACAGACGATAGATATGATTGGCGAGTTGCAGATTAATGAGTGGAATGGTAACCGCAGTGCGCAATTTATTGTAACGGATATTGCAAGTAACGAACGTCAAATTTTAGACTATCGTAGTAAAAATAAAAAACTACCTCAATTTGATAACGATGCACAGGTCAGCTATTTAATTCATCCAAGTCGAGATAAGCAACGAGACAACGAGTTCTATTATGGAGAAGTTATTCCAGAGCATTATGAAAAATGTGTGATGCGTGATTTGCCGTTAACAATGGAAGACATTGAAGCGACATTACAACAATTGCAAGTGTCACAAATTTATCTTGTATTCGCACATGAACGTTCGATTTATTTTGAAGGGATTCCACAGCAAGCCATTTTTAAACAATGTTATAAGTCATTAATGCAAAAAGGGACAATCGACCTTGGGCAAGATGGCATGGCATTGTGTCAGTATTTAAATATTAAGCCAAATACTTTGAAATTTATCTTGAAAGTTTTTCTCGACTTAGGCTTAATTTCACAAAAAGATGGTATAATTGAACCGGTGCAACAAACTGATAAGCGACCGATTGAGACGAGTCGTGTTTATCAAGCACGCGTTCAGCGATTAGAAGTTGAAAAACAATTATTATATGACGAATTTAGTGCGGTTAAAGCATGGATTGAAACATCATTGGCACGCACGAATTAGGAGGATATCGATGGATTTAAAAAAATACGTATCAGAGGTACAAGATTGGCCTCAAAAAGGCGTGAGCTTCAAAGATATAACAACAATTATGGATAACGGTGAAGCATATGGTTATGCAACTGACCAAATTGTAAAATATGCGAAAGAAAAAAATGTCGATATAGTCGTGGGGCCAGAGGCAAGAGGATTTATTATTGGCTGTCCTGTTGCGTATGCGATGGGCATTGGTTTTGCACCAGTTCGTAAAGAAGGAAAGTTACCAAGAGAAGTCATTCGCTATGAATACGACTTGGAGTATGGTAGCAACGTATTAACAATGCATGCGGACGCAATCAAACCAGGACAACGTGTATTGATTACGGATGACTTGTTAGCAACAGGTGGTACGATTGAAGCGGCTATCAACCTCGTAGAACAACAAGGCGGTATCGTTGCTGGGATAGCGTTTATTATTGAATTGGCATACTTGAACGGTATGGACAAAATTAAAGATTATGACGTGATGTGCTTAATCTCATACGACGAGTAAGCATAACGTCACACAATATACATTTAATGCGGAATGGCTGCGGCTGTTCTGCTTTTTTAATTTTTTGGAATATGTTGTGAGCAAGCTTTGATTTATATAGTGCACAACTTTTAAATGTAAAAAACTGTGTCACAAAGTTGAAAAGTGATAAGATAAAAAGATACGACATATAGTTCAATTATTGGAATGCTTGTAGTATGATAGAATTAATATTGATTTAGTTGGGGGTGTCCACTTGAATAACGAATATCCATATAGTGCTGATGAGGTGCTACATAAAGCGAAAACATACCTCAGTGAAGAACAATATGCTTTCGTACTTAAAAGTTACCATTTAGCATATGAGGCACATGAAGGGCAATTCCGTAAAAATGGTTTACCATATATCATGCATCCTATCCAAGTGGCAGGAATTTTAACTGAAATGCGCTTGGACGGTCCGACAATTGTAGCGGGTTTTCTACATGATGTCATTGAAGATACACCCTATACGTTTAATGATGTTGCTGAGATGTTCAATGTAGAGATTGCAACGATTGTAGATGGTGTAACCAAACTGAAAAAGGTAAAATATCGCTCAAAAGAAGAGCAACAGGCTGAGAATCACCGCAAATTATTTATTGCGATTGCGAAAGATGTACGCGTAATTTTGGTGAAATTGGCAGATAGACTACATAATATGAGAACATTGCGTGCGATGCCGCGTGAAAAACAAATTCGCATTTCTAAAGAGACGTTAGAAATTTATGCGCCACTTGCACACCGTTTAGGGATTAATACGATTAAATGGGAACTAGAAGATATCGCATTACGTTATATCGACAATGTGCAATATTTTAGAATTGTGAACTTAATGAAGAAAAAACGTAGTGAACGTGAAGCATATATTGAAAATGCGATTCACAACATTCGTAAAGAGATGGATATTATGAATATTGACGGTGAAATCAATGGCCGTCCAAAACATATTTATAGTATTTATCGCAAAATGATGAAACAGAAAAAGCAATTTGATCAAATATTTGACTTGTTGGCGGTACGTGTTATCGTGCATTCGATTAAAGACTGTTACGCCGTGCTAGGGCTCGTCCATACATTATGGAAACCAATGCCAGGTCGTTTCAAAGACTATATCGCCATGCCGAAACAAAATATGTACCAGTCATTGCATACGACAGTCGTAGGTCCGAATGGCGATCCGCTTGAAATTCAAATTCGTACGTTTGAAATGCATGAAATTGCGGAACATGGTGTTGCAGCACACTGGGCATATAAAGAAGGCAAGCAAGTCACACAAGACAGTGAGACATATCATAAAAAGTTAAACTGGCTGAAAGATATTGCGGAGACGGATCATACGTCTACAGATGCACAAGAGTTTATCGAATCATTAAAGTTCGACCTTCAAAGTGACAAAGTGTACGCTTTTACACCGGCAAGTGACGTTATCGAGTTGCCTTATGGCGCGGTGCCGATTGATTTTGCTTATGCAATTCATAGTGAAGTCGGCAACAAAATGATTGGTGCCAAAGTAAACGGTAAAATTGTGCCGATTGATTACGTCCTACAAACGGGAGACATTGTCGAGATTCGTACGAGTAAGCATTCGTACGGTCCAAGTCGTGATTGGTTGAAAATTGTACGTTCATCGAGTGCGAAAAGTAAAATTAAAAGCTTCTTCAAAAAACAAGACCGTTCTTCAAATATTGAAAAAGGTAAGTTTATGATTGAAGCCGAGTTGAAAGAACAAGGCTTCAAAGTAGAAGAAGTGTTAACCGATGCGAACATTAAAATCGTCAATGAGAAATACAATTTCGCAAATGAATCAGACTTGTATGCGTCTGTTGGCTTTGGTGGTGTGACGTCACAACAAATCGTTAACAAACTGACGGAACGTATTCGTATTGAACATAAACAACGTGCATTGAATCAAGCACAGGAAGTAACGAAATCGGTACCAATTAAAGATCATATTACGACGGATTCAGGTGTTTACGTTGAAGGTTTGGATAATGTCCTTATCAAACTTTCGAAATGTTGTAACCCAATACCTGGTGATAAAATACTTGGTTATATCACAAAAGGTCACGGTATCAAAGTGCACCGTACCGACTGTCCAAACATCAAAAATGAAGATGAGCGTCTGATTGACGTAGAGTGGGTTAAGTCGAAAGATGCGTCACAAAAATATCAAGTTGATCTTGAAGTGACTGCATACGACCGTAATGGTTTGTTAAATGAAGTCCTACAAGCCGTAAACAGCACATCTAGTCATTTGATTAAAGTATCAGGTAAATCTGATATTGATAAAAATGCTGTTATTAATTTAAGCATTATGGTAAAAAATGTACATGAAGTCTTTAAAGTTGCTGATAAAATTAAGCAACTTGGAGATATTTATACTGTGACTCGAGTTTGGAATTAGGAGTGTCTGACTATGAAAATTGTCGTTCAACGTGTAAAATCTGCAGCTGTAACGAATGAAACAATTCACCGCGAGATTTCACAAGGATTCTGCATACTCGTTGGTGTGGGTAATGGCGATACAATGGCAGATGTAGAAGTACTCGCTAAAAAAATTGCCAACGCACGAATTTTTGAAGATGAAGCCGGAAAGTTGAATTTAAATATTCAACAGATTGAAGGTGCGGTATTATCCATTTCTCAGTTTACACTTTATGCAGATGTGAAAAAGGGGAATCGTCCAGGCTTTTCTAATGCGATGGCACCTGATGAAGCGAATGCCCTTTATGAGAAGTTTAATGATGCATTGCGTGCATACAATTTACCAGTCGAAACAGGTGTTTTCGGAACGGATATGTTAATTGATATTCAAAACGATGGGCCCGTGACGATTATTTATGAAAGTGAAAATGGCAAAATTCTATGAGAAAATTTGACCAATGGCTTAGACAGAGAAAGTTAAATCCTAAACGCGTTTATATCGCAATTTTAGCTGTTTTGTTCATATTGTTCCTTATTATCATCTCAATCTTTTTAATAGGGAAAAGCGATGATAAAGTCCATTTAGTAGAAGATGCGGAGATTCGTACAGGGCCTAATGCGGTCTATCCGGTATTATATGATGTCAAAGAAGGCGATACGTTTAAAATCCTGTCACGCACTGGCAAATGGGTTGAAGTAGCGTCTGCTGACCATAAACAAAAAGGGTGGATTGCAGGCTGGCATACCAATTTGGATATTAAAGAAGATGTCAATCCGAACGCGAGACCGCTAAAAGGGAAAGTCATTGTGCTCGATCCGGGCCATGGCGGTGGCGACCAAGGTGCTTCCAGTCGTACTGGGAAAAAAACTTTGGAAAAAGATATGACGTTGAAAACAGGTTTGGAACTAAAAAAATTGCTTGAACAAGAAGGCGCGAAGGTGAAAATGATTCGTAAAGATGACACGTATGTGAAGTTGAAAGATCGTAAGGCGACGGGTGATGTGTTTATTAGTATTCATAATGATGCACTGGAATCACCGGATGCCAATGGTGCAACGGTGTATTGGTATCATAAGAAACAAGAAGCATTGGCACAGACGCTGAATGCGAGTATTCAAAAAAAGGCGTTGTTATCTGACCGTGGTCCGAGACAAGAGAATTATCAAGTCTTGCGTCAGACGAAAAAACCAGCTGTACTATTAGAACTTGGTTATATTAGTAATCCGACCGATGAGATTTTGATTAATGATAAAAATCATCGCTACATTGTCGAATCGGCAGTGGTTGATGGCTTAAAAAATTATTTCCTTAATCAATAACTTGAAAATCGCACGAAAAAAAGTTATGATGGTATATGAATTTTATAAGAATAACCGTCTGTATTCTTGGAAGTGTAAGGCGAGATGTGGAAGATGTTCCGAAGAGAGTTTGTCCTTGGCTGTAAGACAAACCATTAACCCTTACAACTTGAACACAAGAAGAGGTACTTTATGAGAATAAAGTCGTGTTGCGAACGTTATCAGCAGTAGAGTGAAGAGGTTGGGACAAAAGCGCTTAGAATTTGAGCAGAACCGAACGATGAGCAAAATTGCTTTCCAAATTTTGTCGAAATCGTGGCAATTCTGTCGAAAATCCTGCTTTTGGGATACCGTTTATCGATTTCCCAGTGCGCAAATTAAATATTTCTCAACTTCTTAATTAGGGTGGCAACACGGCATACGAACGTCCCTTATATGTGTGAGCATATAAGGGGCGTTTTAATTTTGTTGCACCACTACATGACAGCGTCGTATTAACGGCCTTTCTATCACAATAAATTTCAGACATAAAAGGACTCACAAATAAGTTAGGAGAGGTGTAAAGATGATTAAGATTCCACGTGGCACACAAGATATTTTACCTGAGACATCAGCACAGTGGCGTTATATCGAATCGCGGTTACACGAATTGATGGCACGCTACAACTATGAAGAAATTCGCACACCAATCTTTGAAAGCACTGAACTTTTTGCGCGAGGTGTGGGCGATTCAACAGATGTTGTTCAAAAAGAAATGTACACGTTTAAAGACAAAGGGGACCGCAGCTTGACGTTAAGACCTGAAGGCACTGCAGCGGTCGTACGTAGCTATATCGAAAACAAAATGCAAGGTTTACCAAATCAACCTGTAAAGCTTTATTACAATGGCCCGATGTTTCGATATGAACGTAAACAGAAAGGACGTTACCGCCAATTTAACCAATTCGGTGTTGAAGCGATTGGTGCGGAAAATCCAAGCATTGATGCAGAAGTGCTAGCAATGGTTATGCACATTTATCAATCATTCGGCCTAAAAAACTTGAAGTTAGTCATTAACAGTATTGGTGATGCAGAATCACGCGTTGAATATCAACAAGCATTGCGTGAACACTTCCAACCGGTAATTCACAACTACTGTCCGGATTGTCAAAAACGTATTGAAACCAACCCAATGCGTATTTTGGATTGTAAAGTCGACCGCAATCAACCAGAAATGGCAACTGCACCGGCGATTACAGACTACTTAAACGAAGCATCAAAAACGTATTTTGAAGCGGTTAAATCGTATTTAGATCGTCTAGGTATTCCATATGTCGTTGATCCGAATCTTGTACGTGGTTTAGATTATTACACGCACACAGCATTTGAATTGATGATGGATAGTGAAAGCTACGACGGTGCGATTACAACATTGTGTGGTGGCGGCCGTTATAATGGTTTACTTGAATTGTTAGACGGTCCAAAACAAACAGGTATCGGCTTTGCTTTAAGTATTGAAAGACTTTTATTAGCACTTGAAGCAGAAGGAATTACACTACCTGTCGAAAGCCAACTTGATTTGTTTGTCGCAACAATGGGCGAAGCAGCTGATGATTATGCTGTGAAGTTGTTGAATGATTTACGTCATGCAGGTGTAAAGGTTGATAAAGACTATCTATCACGTAAACTTAAAGGACAAATGAAACAGGCAGATCGTTTGAAAGCAAAATATACGATTGTTATCGGTGACCAAGAATTAGAAGAAAAACAAGTAGCAATCAAAAATATGGAAACTGGACAATCTGAAACAATTAAATTTGACGAAATAGCAAGTTATATTAAAGGAGCATAAAAAATGGCACAACGTACAACATATTGTGGATTAGTAACAGAAGCATTATTAGGAGAAGAAATTACATTAAAAGGATGGGTACACAACCGACGTGACCTTGGCGGATTAATTTTCGTTGATGTCCGTGATCGTGAAGGCTATGTACAAGTCGTATTTAACCCAGACTTTTCAGCAGAAGCACTTGCAGTAGCTGAGCGCGTACGTTCTGAGTATGTGGTTGAAGTAACAGGTACTGTAACAAAGCGTGACGATGAAACAGTTAACCCTAAAATTAAAACAGGACAAGTAGAAGTCCAAGCGAAAACATTAACAATCATCAATAAATCAGAAACACCACCATTCGCATTAAACGAAGAAAACTTAACAGTTGATGAAAATATTCGTTTAAAATACCGTTACTTAGACTTACGTCGTGAAAAGTTTGCGGAAACATTCAAAATGCGTCATCAAACGACACAAGCGATTCGTCGTTATTTAGACCAAGCTGGATTCTATGATGTTGAAACACCAGTTTTAACGAAATCAACACCTGAAGGCGCACGTGACTACCTCGTACCTTCACGCGTTCATGATGGTGAATTCTATGCATTACCACAATCACCACAATTATTTAAACAATTATTAATGATTAGTGGTTTCGATAAATACTACCAAATCGCAAAATGTTTCCGTGATGAAGACTTACGTGCAGACCGTCAACCAGAGTTTACACAAGTCGACATTGAAATGAGCTTTGTGGAACAAGAAGATGTAATGGCATTAGGCGAAGCGATGTTGAAAGAAGTTGTATCAGAAGTGAAAGGTGTAACATTAACTGATGCATTCCCACGTATGACGTATGCTGAAGCAATGGAACGCTATGGTAGCGACAAACCTGATACTCGTTTCGGTATGGAATTACTTGATGTATCAGAACTTGGTAACACAATGGACTTCAAAGTATTCAAAGGTGCAGTTGAAAACGGCGGACAAGTAAAAGCGCTTGTTGTTGAAGGTGCAGCTGATGACTACACACGTAAAGATATTGATGGTTTAACAGAATTCGTCAACATCTATGGTGCAAAAGGCTTAGCATGGGTTAAAGTCGTTGAAGAAGGTCTTACAGGACCAATCGCACGTTTCTTTGAAGATGACCATGTTGCACAATTACAATCCTTAACAAATGCAAAAGCTGGAGACCTTGTCTTATTCGTTGCGGACAGTAAAGATGTTGTTGCGCAAAGCTTAGGTGCATTACGTAACAAGCTTGGTAAAGAACGTGGCTTAATCGATCCAGATGCACTTAACTTCTTATGGGTAACAGACTGGCCATTATTAGAGTATGATGATGAAGCAAACCGCTATGTTGCAGCACATCACCCATTCACATCACCAAAACCTGAAGATGTTGAGAAGTTGGAAACAGCACCTGAAACTGCACAAGCACAAGCATACGATATCGTATTGAACGGTTACGAATTAGGCGGTGGTTCTATCCGTATCCACGATGGCGAATTACAATCTAAAATGTTCAAAGCGCTTGGCTTTACAGAAGAAGCAGCACAAGAACAATTTGGTTTCTTATTAGATGCATTCAAATTTGGTGCACCGCCTCATGGTGGTATCGCATTAGGTTTAGACCGCTTAGTTATGTTACTTGCAGGTCGTACAAACTTACGTGATACAATCGCATTCCCTAAAACAGCATCTGCGACAGACTTATTAACAGATGCACCAGGAACAGTATCAGACCGTCAATTAGACGAATTATCACTGCGCATTAAACACTAATTTAGTATGGAATGTTAGTGGTGTGAGATGTGTGGCTTTAGTCAATGAGCGACATATCTTTGCATCACAGCCCAAATGATACGTAGTCGTTTTACTTGCGTATTTATAATAATGTGTTAATATAAACCTATAAGATAGTCGTCTGGGGTGTTCGTAAGTTCGCTTTTTATATTTTGACCTAACACTCATTGATCAGGGAGTCCAATTGGTTTTCTTGCAGCGCACACGCCTCTATAGGAGGACGTGCTAAACAAGAAACAGGACACCCACCTGTACTTAGCAGGCCAAAATGATCAAGCACTCATAAACTACGGCACTCATGGATTCTATCGGTACGCAGGACATTATGTCTTGCGTATTTTTTTTATTTTTTTTGATGTTTAGAACAGCTATAGTTTGGATTTAGCTCAAATTTTAAGTGAGCATATTAATATAATTTTGAACTTTAGACATATCCTAAATTACACAAAAGCGACATTTATAACAATTAAATTTAATTTTGTGAGCAGTTATAATGCGTACCTAATAACTATGTATTACTATGAAGGTAACATATTTATGGAGGGATACAACATGACAAAAACATTCGTACTAGGTGCAAATGGTGGCGTAGGTCGTTACCTTGTACAACAGTTGAAAGCGCAAAATATTGATTTTACAGCAGGTGTACGTAAAGCAGAACAACAAGAAGCGCTAGAAGCACAAGGTATTGATGCGGTATTAATCGACGTTGAAGCAGATACGATTGACGCATTAACAGAGAAACTTAATGGCTATGACCAAGTCGTATTCTCTGTTGGATCTGGTGGTAGCACAGGTGCAGATAAAACAATTGCGGTTGACCTTGATGGCGCAGTGAAAGCAATCCGTGCAAGTGAAGCAGCTAACATTGAGCACTTTGTGATGGTGTCAACTTGGGACTCACGTCGAGAAGCGATTGAACAAGGTGGCAGCTTAAAACCATACACAATTGCTAAACACTACGCAGATGACTACTTACGTCACAGTAACTTAAAAGCGACAATTGTGCACCCTGGCGTATTAGTTGACGATGCGGGTGTAGATAAAGTTCAAATCCAAGCACAATTTGATAGCCCTGAAGATATTAAAATCCCACGTGAAGATGTGGCACGTGTATTATATGAAGTGGTAACACAACCGCATATTCACGGAAAAGAATTCCAAGTGATTAATGGGGACACATCAGCACATGATGCAGTCGCAAACCACAAATAATATTATTATGTAAACAGGTAGCAATGTATGCAAATACGCGTACACTGTTACCTGTTTTTTGTTTTTATAATAACGATAATTAATTGATATACTTTACAATTCGAAAGACTAATATTACATTTTTAAAATAAATTATTGACAAAATTATCAGACTAATATAATAATTGTAATTAATCAGACACAATTTAAGGGGGAGTTGTATGAGTAAGAAGTGGCGTTTTTTATCTATTTTGTTTCTTAGTGTAGTTGTCGTATTAGCTGCATGTGGCAAAGGGGATTCTGGTTCAGGAAGTAGTAAAAGCAAGACAGAAAAAAGTGACGCGAAAGGTGGCACATTAAATGTCGGTATTGCTGAACCACCTCAAGGAGATTTCCAAGCGATATTCTCTGGGTCATCAGGAGATTCAGAAGTAATTGCCTATTTTAATGATAGCCTTGTTGATTTTGATGATGAACTCAATATGAAACCGAAAATCTTGTCTTGGGAGCAAAAGAAAGATGACGAATTAACATATACGTTTAAGATGAAAAAAGGCATTAAATGGCAAGATGGCAATCCGTTAACAATTAATGACTGGATTTTTACGTTAGAAACTTTAGCAGATCCAGATTATGACGGACCACGATATGACAATGTAGACGGTGTCCAAGGTGCTGAAGAGAAGCATAAAGGACAAGCCGATACGATTTCAGGTATTAAGAAAATTGATGATTATACAGTAGAGTTGACGTTCAAAGAAAATAAAGCGAACAATTTATTAGATATTTGGACAAGTTCATTGATTAGCGAAAAAATCTTTAAAGATATTCCAGTTAAAGATATGGCGAAATCACCTGAAGTTAGAAAACATCCAATCGGTATTGGGCCTTATAAAGTCAAAAATATTGTCGATGGTGAATCGGTAACACTTGAGAAGTTTGATGATTATTGGCAAGGCGAACCACAACTCGACAAAATCAATTTACGTGTTGTTGAACAAACGTCAATGGCACAAGCGTTAGAGAGTGGTGAAATTGACATGGCTAGCTTGTCAGCACCAATCGCGAAAGAGTTAAGTGATAACGGTTCTGAAAATATTTCACTATTAGAAGCACCGTCAACATCATATGCCATTGTTGGTTTTGTATTAAATGATTACGACAAAAAGACACAAACAATCGGTAAAGAACGTCCGAAATATCAAGACAAAAAGTTACGTCAAGCGATGGCGCACGCGATTAACCGCAAAGAATGGATTGACGCTTTCTATTATGGTTATGGTAAACCGATGAACGGACTAATTCCATCATCTCACTGGAGTGGTGCTAAAGAAGGCGACGTGCCAACGTATGACTACGATGTGAAAAAAGCGAAAAAATTATTAGATGAAGCGGGTTATAAAGACAAAGATGGTGACGGTTGGAGAGAAGATAAAGACGGTAAGCCATTTGTGATTAACTTGAAACACTATGCGGGCTCTAACCCAACATTCGAACCACGTACGGCAGCACTTAAAGGTTACTGGGAAAAAGTCGGTTTGAAAACAAAAACTGAAATGGTTGAGTTTGGTAAGTTTGGCGAAGACTTAGAGAATGCTACGGATGACATGGAGACGTATGTCAGAACTTGGGTACAAGGGGCAGACCCTGATCCATCAGGCTTATACAAATCAACGGCATTATGGAATGAATCACGCTACAACAATGAGAAAGCAGATAAGTTGCTCGATGATGCACTTGATGGCGACGTTGTAGGTGACGACAAAGACAAACGTAAAGAGAAGTACTTAGAATGGCAAAAAATCATGGCGGAAGATGTCCCAGTGATTCCTATCGTTGAACTGGAAGATGTTACAGCCGTTAACAATAAAGTGAAAAACTTTGAAGTGTCATTAAAAGGTACGAACCCAATTTATGAATGGACTGTTGAAGAGTAAGACGTATTGTTAAATGAAAGTGAAGGATTGGGCGAATGTACAGCTCAATCCTTTCATTATTAAGAAGGGGATAGGGGGCTTCGTTATGGAAGATAGAGAACTATTACGCGTCAAAGATTTATGTGCAGGATTTGAAATTAACGGCCAGCGCTATAATGCAATTTCTAACATTAACCTTACACTTAAAAAAGGAGAAGTGATGGGGATCGTTGGTGAATCTGGTTCCGGTAAATCTGTACTCAGTATGTCCATTCTACGTTTGTTACCAGATAAGATTGGCGAAATTCATAGTGGGGAAGTATATTTCAAACAACAACGCATTGATAATATGTCAACAACGCAATTTAATAAAATTCGTGGCAATGCGTTAGCGATGATTTTCCAAGAACCTATGACATCATTGAACCCAGTGTTTACGATTGGGAATCAGTTGATTGAAATGATGGTTAGTCATCTTGATATGAATAAAAAAGAAGCGAGAACACGTGCTATTTCACTATTAAAACAAGTCGGCATACCGCGTGCGGATGAAGTCGTTGATTCGTATCCACATCAGCTATCAGGTGGGATGCGTCAACGTGTGATGATTGCGATGGCGATTTCATGTTCGCCAGAGTTACTCATTGCTGATGAACCAACAACAGCACTTGACGTAACTGTTCAAGCGCAAATTCTCGAACTATTAAAAAGTATTCAACAAGAAACAGATATGGGCATTATCTTTATTTCACATGATCTAGGTGTTATTTCAGAAGTGTGTGATACGGTCGCAGTTATGTATGCTGGAGAAATTGTTGAACGTGCGAGCGTTATGGATATTTTCAATGATCCGAAACATCCTTATACACGTTTGTTAATTAAAGCAATCCCGCGTTTAGATATTAAGCAAGATAAGTTGGAAACCATTGAAGGTACTGTACCTGGACTTGATGAATTGCCTGAAGTGGGCTGCAAGTTTGCGAATCGTTGCCCGCATGCGATGCCTGTATGTACGCAACGCAATTTGAAGACGACGCATATTAATGAAACACATCAAGTATCGTGTCATCTCTTTGATGAAAGTGTGATGGCAGAAGGGGGCGTACAACATGTCGAATGAGCACATTTTAGAAGTTAAAGATTTAAAACAATATTATCCGATTAAAGGTGGTATATTTCAGCGTAAAGTTGGCGAAGTGAAAGCCGTTGATGGTATTTCATTCGTTGTTAAAAAAGGACAAACAGTCGGGCTTGTAGGCGAGTCAGGCTGTGGTAAATCATCAGCAGGACGTACAATTTTACGCTTGCAAGACGTTACATCAGGTGAAATTCGTTTTTGTGATCAAGATATTACACATTTAAAAGGAAAAGCGTTACGCGAAGCACGTAAAGGCTTTCAAATGGTCTTTCAAGATCCTTATGCGTCATTAAATCCAATGCAAATGGTCGGCGATATTGTCGGCGAACCGATTCGTAACTATTACCATAAGTCGCAAAAAGAAATCGAAGGCGAAGTGAAAGACTTATTAAAACGTGTAGGCCTTAACGAACAATGGATGAACTACAAGAAGACTTTGGCTTGAGCTATCTGTTTATCGCACACGACTTGAGTGTTGTCAAACATGTCAGTGACTATATTTGTGTAATGTATTTAGGTCATATTGTTGAACAAGGACCTGCCGAGGCGATTTATAATCGACCACAACACCCATATACACAATCATTGATTTCAGCGATTCCAGAAATTCGACCAGGTCAAAAGAAAGAACGTATTTTGTTGCAAGGGGACCTTCCTTCACCGAGTGATCCACCACAAGGTTGTCCGTTCCATACGAGATGTCCAGTTGCTAAAGACGCATGTCGCTTACAAAAACCGGACTATCGTCAAGTCGAACCTGATCACTACGCAGCATGTATTCTGTTAGAAGAAGAGGTGTTCCCAGAATGACAAATTTAATTATTCGACGCTTTTTATTAATGATTCCGTTATTATTTGCAATGTCAATTGTGATATTTTTACTCGCAAAGTTACAACCAGGTGATGCATTTACAGGGCAGATGGATCCAAGCGTAGATGCCAGTTACTATGAAGAACAACGTGAAAAGTTAGGGCTCAATGAATCGATTCCTGTGCAATATATGAAGTGGGGCAACAATGTGCTTCATGGAGAGTTAGGGGACTCCATTCGTTACAAACGCCCAGTGATGGATTTAATCAAAGAACGTATGCCGAATACGATTTTACTCGGCGTTGTTAGCTTAGTCATCACATATCTGATTGCTTTTCCACTCGGTGTGTTGTCGGGTAGAAAACCGTATAGCACCATTGACTACAGCATTCAATTTATTAACTATTTAATGCTCGCAATTCCATCATTCGTTGCAGGTGTATTTGCAATCTATATCTTCGCATTCCAATTAGGCTGGTTCCCATTTTCAGGTTCCGTCGCAATTGGTTTGGAAAGTGGTACGTTTGAGTATTATATAAGCAAGTTGTATCACACGATCTTGCCAGGTACAGTATTAGGACTGCTATCCACAGCAAGTTACGTCCAATTTTTACGTAATGATATTATCGAAAACTCACGTAAAGATTATGTGCGTACTGCACGTTCTAAAGGATTGTCAGAATCTAAAATTTACAACAAACATATTTTACGTAACTCAGTCATCCCGATTGTGACATTTTTCGGTGCTGATGTACTGTCGGTTTTTGGCGGAGCAGTTATTACGGAAACGATTTTCTCGTATCCAGGTATTGGTAAGTTGTTAATTGACGCAATCAGTGGTAAAGACTATCCACTGATGATGGCGCTACTCCTCTTTTTCTCATTTTTAGGATTACTAGCAAATCTGATTTCGGATATCGCATACAGTATTGTGGATCCACGAATCAAGAGTAATTAGGAGGCGGAGACCATGTCAAAACAAGTAAAAGGAACAAATCGTTCACCGTTTGAAATTGCAAAACGTAAATTTATGAAAAATAAACCGGCGATGGCAGCAAGTGGTATTTTAGGATTAATATTTGTTTTTTCGCTTTTGGCACCGCTTCTCGCACCGTATGACCCGAACGTCCAAAACTTAGTGCTCATCAAAGGACAAATGTCATCTGAACATTGGCTAGGTACAGATTCGGGTGGCCGCGATATTCTAAGTCGCTTACTCTACTCGGGACGTGTATCACTCCTATTCGGTCTTATCACAACGATTGGATTGATGATTATCGGTATTCTGATCGGCATGATTTCCGGATACTATGGCGGCTGGGTCGATACCGTACTGATGCGTTTTACAGAATTCGTCATGTTATTCCCATTTATTCCATTCGCAGTCGTGTTAAATGCGACATTCAGTGGTAAAATCGAAAACCAATACGGCTCGGCAATCGTCTTAGCCTTAGTCTTAATCGCACTGTCATGGGTCGGTGTCGCGCGTATCGTTCGTGGTAAAGTCATGCAAGAGAGAGAGAACGAATATTTTTTAGCAGCACAGTCGATCGGAACACCCGTTTATAAGATTTTGTTCAAACATTTATTACCAAATATTTTAAGTGTGATTATCGTGCAAGGGACTTTAATTTTTGCGGTTCAAATTGTCGCAGAAGCAGGATTAAGCTTTTTAGGCTTTGGTATTGATAAATCTGTACCAACGTGGGGGAATATGTTGAGTGATGCACAAGAAGGCGATATTTTACGTGGGAAACCGTGGATTTGGATGCCGCCAGCCATTGCGATTACAGTGACAATCTTATGTATTAACTTTATTGGTGAAGGCTTGAAGGATGCACTCAATCCGAAATCGCGTCACTAAAGTCTGTTTCAAATTCCTTTCTATCTGTGGTATCATGCAATTATGATAAAATCACTAGGATAAAACAATACATGAATACTAAGTAGCATGTAGAAGGAGAAAACGATGAAACACCAATTTTCAAGAAATGAACTTGCGATCGGTAAAGAAGGTTTGGATCGCCTTAAAAATACAACAGTAGCCGTGCTCGGTGTCGGTGGCGTTGGTTCGTTTGCCGCAGAAGCATTGGCGCGTACGAATATCGGGCATATTATTTTGATTGATAAAGATGATGTTGATATTACAAATGTTAACCGTCAAATTCATGCCTTAACAACAACAATCGGTCAAAGTAAAGTGACGTTGATGGAAGAACGTATTAAGCTGATTAACCCGGATTGTAAAGTCACACCACTGCATATGTTCTATACAGAAGAAACGTATGAGCAGTTATTCAATGATTACAATATTGATTACGTCATTGATGCGAGCGATACAATTATTTATAAAGTCCACTTGATGGAACAATGTTTACAACGTGGTATTCAAGTGATTTCAAGTATGGGTGCGGCTAATAAAATTGATCCGACACGTTTCCAAATTGCAGATATTTCAAAAACGCATACAGATCCAATTGCACGTATTATTCGTCAAAAATTAAAGCAAAAGAAAATTTATCGCGGCATTCCTGTCGTCTTTTCAGATGAAAGCCCAATTGTGATTCGTGAAGACGTCAAAGCAGTTGTAGGTGATGCGCAAGGTAAAAACCGTAAAGCACAAATGCCACCATCTTCTAACGCATTTGTACCAAGTGTGGTAGGTTTAATTTTAGCAAGTTATGTATGTAATAAAATCGTGGAAGACATTCCAGTCACACGTATTAAAGATAAGCAATAATGAAAAAGCATGGAGTCCTGTAATATTGGGCTTCATGCTTTCTCATTATTTAGCCATACGTCATTATAAATTTCATCTTCATTAACAAATTCATTCTTTTTGGCAGTCGCAAAATAATCATCAACTTTTGGTATTAACGAAATCGTCCCATTTTGTTCTTCGCAAATATAAAATGTTTTGCCAGCTGGGATATTAAACTTGTGATCTAATGTAACGATTACTTCATCGTCTTGAAGACGTGTTTTTACAGTGTCCATTAGACATCACCCTTTCAATGAGTATTCATACACATAATATATCATTTTAAATTTAATATCAATGAATATCTAGGGTCGTTAGAAAACGATATAAAAAAGCATGAAGCCACGTATTGTTAGGCTGCACGCTTTGTGATTGCTAGTTCTGTTGTTTAGTAATGTTGTCGTAGATTTGTTTGAATTGTTGTTCGGCTTTAGATGTTTCTTTTGGCTGATAGTATTGCTTGTTTTTAAGTTTAGTTGGTAAATATTGTTGTGCAACAAATCCGGAATCATAGTTGTGCGGATATTTGTAGCCGATTGCACGACCAAGTTCTTTAGCACCGCTATAGTGTCCGTCTTTTAAATGATCTGGAATTTGTCCGACATGACCTTGGCGTATATCAGATAGGGCACTATCGATCGATGTAATCGCCGAATTAGATTTTGGAGACAAGCAAAGTTCTATGACCGCTTGACTTAATGGGATACGCGCTTCTGGAAAGCCGAGTCGTTCAGCTGCTTCAATCGCTGCCAGCGTTCGTTGACCAGCACTAGGGGAAGCGAGTCCAATATCTTCATAACTAATGATTAATAGGCGACGTGCAATCGTTGGAAGGTCGCCAGCTTGAATTAATCTTGCAAGGTAATGTAACGCAGCGTCGACATCACTCCCGCGAATGGACTTTTGAAATGCACTCATCACATCGTAATGCATGTCGCCATCTTTATCGCTTAAAAATGCACCACGTTGTAAGCAGTCTTCAGCGTCTTTCAATGTAATATGTGCAGGTTTTGTATTTGCACTTAACACAGCCAATTCCAGAGCATTGAGTGCGCTTCTTACATCGCCTTGGCTTTGAGTAGCAAAATATTCAAATGCATCATCATCAATCGTCACATCGTATTGTTTCAAACCACGTTCTTCATCATCCAAGGCATTTTGTAAGGCTTGTTTAAGATCTTCTGCTTCGAGTGGATACAATTCAAATATTTGTGCACGTGAACGTATCGCAGGGTTAATCGCATGATAAGGGTTCGATGTTGTCGCACCAATCAAGACAATTTTGCCGTTTTCAAGATGTGGTAAGAGAAAATCTTGCTTAGCTTTATCGAGGCGGTGGATTTCATCTAGTAACAAAATCACTTGTCCTGACATTTTCGCTTCTTCGACAATCAGTTGCATATCTTTTTTCGTATTCGTTACAGCGTTCAGCTGACGGAATTTGTAAGCAGTACTTCCCGCAATCGCTTGTGCAATACTCGTTTTACCGATACCCGGTGGTCCGTAAAAAATCATAGAAGAGAGACGCTGTGCTTGAACCATGCGACGAATAATACCTGTTTCTCCCACTAGGTGTTGTTGGGCGATTACTTCATCAATGGTACGTGGTCGCATACGTGAAGCTAATGGCTCCGTTGTCATGAGATAACCTCCTAACATTATTTTTCAACGTATTTGTTGACTATCATTTGTACTCTTTTCGCAATGGTATTATAATAATATAAATAGTGAAAAATTGTAAGCAAATAGGATGGATAGGTGAGAGGATCTAATGAAAATATCGACTAAAGGCCGATATGGCTTAACATTAATGATTGCTTTAGCGAAGAGAGAAGGAACAGGTTGTGTCTCTTTGAAAACAATTGCTGAAGAAAATAATTTAAGTGATTTATATCTTGAACAACTCGTAGGACCATTGCGTAATGCAGGGCTCATTAGAAGTGTGCGTGGTGCAAAAGGTGGCTATGAATTGAATATGCCATCCGAAGAAATTACAGCGGGCGATATTATCCGCTTGCTTGAAGGTCCACTAACTATTGTGGAACGCATTGAATCCGAACCACCTGCACAACAACAATTATGGCTTCGTATGCGTGATGCAGTCAAAGATGTGTTGGATCAAACAACATTACAATCACTTGCAGCACACGAGGACACAGCTAACTTAGAAGGCTATATGTTTTATATTTAGTAATGTTTTATTAAATTATGAGACGCTTTAGTTTAAATTACCTATAATTAGGGTATAATTGTATTGTAAGCAAATTTAGGAGGTAATGATGATGACAAACGCAGAAAGCAAATTCGATCAAGTAAAAGGTAATGTTAAAGAAACAGTTGGTAACGTAACTGACGATAAACAATTAGAAGCTGAAGGCAAACAAGATAAAGCAGCAGGAAAAGTAAAAGAAGTTGTTGAAAACGTTAAAGACAAAGCAACTGAAGCAATCGACAAATTAAAAGGCGACAAATAATTATCGTCATATAATGTGGACAGTGGGTGCTCTATTTGAGTGCCTGCTGTTTTTTTAGTTGTGAGAAAAATAAAAAGCTTCCATGACGATGACTCACTACACATCATTATGGAAGCTTTCTCTATTTCATATTACGCTTGCTCTTCGTTTAATTCATCCAATGTTTCTTTAAAGTATTGATATGACTGTGCTTGCTTGTCTGTATCATAAATGTAGCTGACAGCCATAATTTCATCGACTTCGCCATAGTATCGGATAAAGTCGCGAATTTGATTTTTAACAGCGGCTTTATCACCAACAAGTGATTGTTGAATACGCGCGTCAGCCATTGCGACTTCTTGTGGTGACATAACGCTATGCATGTCGCGTACAGGTGGTTGCATTTTTTGCATACGTCCTCTTGTAATACCTGTGAACATTTGTGATTGTGTTGTAGCTAAATACATTGCTTCGTCACTTGTATCTGCCATCACAACGTTTAAACAAACCATAACATATGGCTCATCTAGAAAGTCAGATGGCTCAAATAATTCACGATAAATTTGTAAGGCTTCTTTCATTTGTTGTGGCGCAAAGTGACCGGCAAAAACATAAGGTAATCCTTTACGTGCCGCCAGATGTGCTGAGTCTGTTGAAGACCCTAAAATATAGAGTGGCACTTCTGTACCGACTGCTGGAATCGCCTTAACGAACCCTTGATTTGTGTCTGGTCCGAAGTATTGAATCAATTGTGAGACTTCATCTGGAAATTGATAGACGCCATCGTGTTTGTCACGACGTAAAGCATTGGCTGTTGCCATATCTGTCCCAGGTGCGCGACCAAGTCCTAAGTCGAGGCGATCGCCATAGATGGTTTTCAATGTACCAAATTGTTCAGCGACAACGAGTGGGGCATGGTTTGGTAGCATAATACCGCCAGAACCGATGCGCAAATGTTCTGTATGGGATAGTGCGTGTTGAATCAGTATCGCCGTTGCGGAACTGACTAAGTTTGGTGCATTGTGATGTTCGGCAATCCAGTAGCGTTCGTATGACAGTTTTTCTAATGTTTGTGCTAAGTTGACCATTTCATCAATAGCACCACGGTCATTGGAACCTTCTCTAATTGGAACGAGGTTCAATGCGGAATAACGAATTTGTTTCATGATGTACCTACACTCCTTTTCTGACGTTAGTATAGCACTTGTCACGTTTAAAGGCGTTTAAATTGCTTACGCAGGTTTCATTGTAGTTCCATGTGATTCGTCATACAATAGAAGAGATTGGGATATTATGTATATGGCAGTAGCTGAGCGGCCCAAAAATAAACTTTTACTAGCTTATACCGGGGGCAACGGCATCTTTTTAGAATAATGAGATCCTGTCCGACGCCCTGTCTCGAACAGACTACTAGCAATATAAAATTGGCAATGCTAAAATAGGAACACTGATTAGAAGAAAGGACTGTCGTAAAATGGGTATTTATGCAGATTATGCTGCGACCACACCAGTAAAACCACAAGTGATAGAAGCGATGATGTCGATTTATCAACATCATTATGGAAATCCGTCTTCCATCCATACGCAAGGAAGAGATGCACGTCATTATTTAGATACATCACGTCGAGAAGTGGCACGAATTTTAAATGCAGAACCGAGTGAGATTATCTTCACGAGTGGGGCGACAGAGTCAAATAATACCGTCATTAAAGGGATTGCCCAGGCACAACGTGATAAAGGGAAGCACCTTATTACGTCAAAGATTGAACATCATTCAGTACTGCACGTTTTTGAATTACTCGAAAAACAAGGCTTTGAAGTGACATATTTAGATGTAGATGAAGCTGGGCGCGTAGATGTGCAACAGTTGAAAGAGGCGTTACGTGATGATACGACGCTCGTTTCGATTATGTTTGTCAACAATGAAGTAGGCACGATGCAGCCGATTGATGAAATTCAAGAAATCGTGGCACAATCGAACGCTTATTTCCACACGGATGCGGTACAAGCGGTCGGTCATTTACCTATTGATGTCAAGGAACTGGCTGTCGATGCGTTAAGCTTAACGGCACATAAGTTTGGTGGTCCAAAAGGTGTCGGTGCGCTTTACATTAAAAAAGGCACACATATTCATTATCAACAACAAGGTGGCGAACAGGAAACGAAACGTCGTGCCGGTACGGAGAATGTGCCACAAATTGTCGGGCTTACTGAAGCATTGAAACTTGCCGATTCAGAACGTGACGCGCATAATATCCATATTGCATTATTAAAGGAACAGCTATTAGTCGGTTTGCAAGATAGAGCGATTCCATTTGAATTGAACGGCTCAATGATTGAAACGACAAATCATATTGTTAACTTATATTTCCCATTTATTGATGTTGAAACGCTATTAACATTACTTGATTTAGCAGGCATCTACGTATCATCAGGTTCGGCATGTACGGCGGGTTCTACCATTCCATCACACGTTTTATCAGCGATGTACGGGGATGATGCACGTGTGACACGTTCAGTACGTATTAGTTTAAATGAATTAATGACAAAAGATGATATTAATCGCATCATCGTTGAAATACAAAAAATCTATTTGAAGTTTAAAGAGGAGGAACATGCGTGACAAATGAAAATACACGTGTTGTAGTCGGAATGTCAGGAGGTGTTGACAGTTCCGTTACAGCATACTTATTAAAACAACAAGGTTATGACGTCATCGGTATTTTTATGAAGAACTGGGATGACACAGATGAAAATGGTGTTTGTACGGCGACGGAAGATTATAACGATGTGATTGCAGTATGTAACCAAATTGGTATTCCATATTATGCGGTTAACTTTGAACAAGAATATTGGGACAAAGTGTTTACGTATTTTTTAGATGAATATAAAAAAGGACGTACACCGAATCCGGACGTGATGTGTAATAAGGAAATTAAATTTAAAGCGTTTTTAGAACATGCGCTTAAACTCGGTGCGGATTATGTGGCAACAGGTCACTATGCGCGTGTGCGTCGTAATGAAGATGGACGTGTTGAAATGTTACGCGGTGTGGATCAAAACAAAGACCAAACGTATTTCTTAAACCAATTAACGGATGAACAATTACAAAAAGTGATGTTCCCAATTGGCGATATTGATAAAAAAGAAGTGCGTGCGATTGCGCTGGAACAAGACTTAGCAACGGCGAAGAAAAAAGATTCAACTGGGATTTGTTTTATCGGAGAGCGTAACTTTAAAGAATTTTTATCACAATATTTACCAGCACAATCAGGTGAAATGCGTACGCTTGATGGCGAATTAAAAGGGCGACATAGCGGCCTAATGTATTACACAATCGGACAACGTCATGGTCTCGGCATTGGTGGCGACGGAGATCCGTGGTTCGTTGTAGGTAAAAATTTACAAGATAATGTATTGTATGTTGAACAAGGTTTCCATCACGATGCGCTTTACAGTGATTATTTAGTCGCTTCTGATGTGTCATTTGTGAATCCAATTGACTTAACTGAGCCATTGAAATGTACGGCGAAGTTTAGATATCGTCAACAAGATACAGGTGTAACCGTGACGAAAGAAAGTGACGATTCAATTCGCGTGACATTCGATGAACCTGTACGCGCGATCACGCCAGGTCAAGCCGTTGTCTTCTACGATGGCGATGTATGTCTAGGTGGCGCGACAATTGATGATGTATTCAAAAACAGCGGTCAACTTAGCTACGTAATTTAATAGAACTTTTGATAGATAGGGGTAGTACGATAAAATCTTTGAAAAACAAAAGATTTTTGTGCTACGCCCTATTTTAGTTATGACGACTTTTGATGTACAATTGACATTAAGCTAGAAAATTATGAACAGTAATGTAAAGGTGAGACGATGATAGAACAACAACAAATACATAGATTAATTAAGCAAGGTCAGTTTGAAAAAGCATTACAAGCGTGTTTCGATAATATTGAAGCGTCACCTGAAGAAGTTGAGAATTACATCAATTCAGGTATATTGCTAGCAGAGGCTGGCGAAATCGATAAAGCTGAACGCTTCTTCCAACGCGCCATTGAATTACAGCCAGATAATGGTGTGATTTATTATAACTTAGCGAATGTTTACTTTAATGAAGCACGTTTTCAAGAGGCGATTAAGTTGTATCAGCTTGCTATTGGTAAGCAGTTAGAAACGAAAGATGTCTATTTTATGCTCGGTATGTCGTTTGTGCAACTGGAAGCGAAAGACAAAGCGTTACCATTTTTAATGCGTGCATCTGAAATGGACACAGAATTTGAAGATTTAGAAGCACAATTTCAATATGCGCTTGTATTATGTGAACATGAGATGTTTGAACAAGCGGTGCCATTACTTGAGCGTATTTTAGAAAAAGCACCCAATCATGCAGACGCACAATATAATCTGACGCTGGCACAATATATGTTGAATGAAGATATTGAAGCGGCCATTCAAGGTTTTGAACGTGCAGTCGAAATGGATGACACGCATATGCTAAGTCATCACGCTATTAAAACATTTACGATGATTCAAGAAGAACAGGAGGGATAAGCGTGGACAACCCAACGTTATTAGATAGCACCTATGTCAAAGGTGACGTTGCACTTATACTTTTTCAAAACAGTGACAATTTCTATACCGTTTTAAAAGTCGATGTAGCGGATACAAATGGCGACTTTGAAGATGAAGCAACGGTCGTTGGGTATTTTCCGGATATCGTTGAAGACGAAACGTATACATTCAAAGGCTACGTTGTTGAGCATGCACGCTACGGCAAGCAACTGAAAGCGGAGACGTTTCAAAAAGAAATCCCTCAAACGAAAGATGCGGTAATCGCCTATTTATCGAGTGCGTTGTTCAAAGGCATCGGTGTTAAAACCGCAGAAGCTATCGTAAACACGCTAGGCGAAGATGCGATTCATCAAATATTAAACGACGCGTCATGTTTAGCACGCGTGCCTAAGCTGTCCAAAGATAAGCAAGAACAAATTGCGCAACAAGTATACCAAAACCAAGAAAGTGAACAGATTATGATTCGCTTGAACGAGTTAGGCTTCGGTTCCAAGCTTGCGATGGACATTTATAAATTTTATCAATCGGATACATTAAAAGTGCTCGACAGTAATCCTTACCAGCTCGTGTATGACATCAAAGGGGTTGGTTTCCAAAAAGCCGATCAGCTAGCGCAACAACTCGGCATTCATCCGATGCACCAAGATCGCTTACGTGCAGGCATTCTATACGTTGTAGAGGAAACGTGTATTAAAAACGGGCATACGTATTTGCCGGCAGAAGCACTCATTAATGCGGCGATTGAGCTGTTATCAAAAAATATGACAGACGTTATTGATATGGCGGCGATGCAAGAGTGTATGACACAATTAGTTGAAGAACAGAAATTGATTGCGGTCGATGATATTGTTGCGATGCCGAGTCTGTATTATTCTGAACTGAAAAGTACGCAAAACTTATTTAAAGTGGCGAATCAGAAGCAAGCACTGACGAAATTTGATTTGTCTGATATTCAATTACATATTGGTGAAATTGAAGAAATGAATGAAGTCAGCTATGCGACCTCTCAAAAAGAAGCGTTGGAATGCGCAATTCAGAATAAAGTGATGTTGTTAACAGGTGGTCCAGGTACTGGTAAGACGACGGTCATTAAAGGGATTGTGCAACTTTATGCGGAAATGCATGGCTTATCGTTGGATTATGATGATTATGACGAAGATGAGGCTTTCCCAGTCGTACTTGCGGCGCCAACGGGTCGGGCGTCTAAACGTCTGCATGAGTCAACGGGATTAGAAGCGATGACCGTGCATCGTTTGATTGGTTGGAATCAGGAGACAAAGCCAGATGACTTGTTGGAACATGAGATTGATGCACGTTTAATTATTATTGATGAGATGTCGATGGTCGATACGTGGCTATTTCATCAGTTTATGAATGCTGTCCCAGTCGATGCGCAAATTGTGCTTGTAGGCGATGAAGATCAGTTGCCTTCAGTAGGACCGGGGCAAGTGTTCAAAGACTTAATTGACGCGGATGTGCTACCGAGAATTAACTTAACGGAAGTGTATCGTCAACAAGACGGCTCGAGCATTATTGACTTGGCACACCGTATGAAAATGGGTGAAGAAGTCGACATTACCCAACGATTTCATGACCGTTCATTTATTCCATGCCAAACGTCGCAAATTCCAGAAATCGTCGATAAAATTGTAACGAATGCTGTTGGTAAAGGTTACACAATGTCAGACATTCAAGTGTTAGCACCGATGTATCGTGGCAGTGCAGGCATTCAAAAACTGAACCAAGTCCTGCAAAACATTTTAAATCCGAAAGAAGATGACGATCATCGCGAAGTCCCGTTTGGTGATGTGGTGTTTCGTCAAGGGGATAAAGTGTTACAGTTGGTTAACCGACCGAACGACAATGTCTTTAATGGGGACATCGGTGAGATTGTAGGTATCTTTTGGGCGAAAGAGAACGCCTTGAATAAAGATGTGGTCATTGTTGATTATGAAGGTAATGAGATTACATATATGCGTTCAGACTTAACAGAACTCACACATGCGTATTGTACTTCAATTCATAAAGCACAAGGGTCAGAATTTCCTATTGTCATTATGCCGATTGTCAAACAGTATTATCGTATGTTACAAAAGCCAATCTTGTATACAGGTCTGACACGTGCCAAACAATCGCTCGTATTTCTAGGCGATGCAGAAGCATTTAATATTGGTCTACATACACATGGACAGACACGTTTGACTCAACTGCAGTCGTTCCTAGTCACATACTTTAAAGGCACAGCGCCAGAAGATGAGGCAGGCGAGGATGCGGACACAAATTTTATAGCTTCGATGTTCCAAGTCAATCCAATGATTAATATGGGCGATACGACGCCATATGACTTTCTAGAAATTGACAAAGCCTAAGATATTTTTATATAATCACATTAAAGTAAAGCGGATAACCGAGTAAATGATAAGGTGACTTCACAGAGACGTATCGTTGCTGAGAGATACGAGTCCTACCATTGAACGCTACTATGCGCATAGTTGAATAGCAGACAATAGAGTGATAGTCACCAACGACTATAACTAGGGTGGTACCGCGAGACATTCGTCCCTTTGATGAGACGAGTGTCTTTTTGTTTGAAGAAACATAACAGGGAGTTGACAGAATGAAGAATTTAAAAGCTAGTGAAATACGCCAAATGTATTTAGATTATTTTGTTGAAAAAGGACATATGGTGGAACCTTCAGCGCCATTAGTACCGATTGATGATGACACATTACTATGGATTAACTCAGGTGTCGCAACATTAAAGAAATATTTTGATGGTCGTGAAGTACCGAAAAAACCACGTATTGTGAACGCCCAAAAATCAATTCGTACGAACGACATTGAGAACGTTGGTTTTACAGCACGTCACCACACATTCTTTGAAATGCTTGGGAATTTCTCAATTGGCGACTATTTCAAACGTGAAGCCATTGAATTTGCATGGGAATTTTTAACAAGTGATAAATGGATGGCAATGGAACCTGAAAAGTTATACGTTACAATCCATCCGGAAGATATGGAAGCGTATAACTTATGGCACGACTTAATCGGTTTATCTGAAGACCGTATTATTCGTATTGAAGGCAACTTCTGGGATATCGGTGAAGGACCATCTGGACCAAACACTGAGATTTTCTACGACCGTGGGGAAGCATATGGCACTAATGATCCAGCAGAAGAAATGTATCCGGGTGGCGAAAATGAACGCTATCTTGAAGTATGGAACTTAGTATTTAGTGAATTCAACCACAACAAAGATCACAGCTATACACCACTACCAAGTAAAAACATTGATACCGGCATGGGGCTAGAGCGTATGGCCTCAATCTCACAAAACGTACGCACGAACTATGAAACAGACTTGTTCATGCCGATTATGGCTGAAATTGAAAACATTTCAGGTAAAAAATACTTAGTCAATGCACAAGATGACGTCGCATTCAAAGTCATTGCCGACCATATTCGTACAATTGCCTTTGCGATTTCAGATGGTGCGCTACCTGCAAACGAAGGCCGTGGCTATGTATTACGTCGTTTATTACGTCGTGCGGTTCGTTTCAGTCAAACACTAGATATTAACGAACCATTTATGTACCGCTTAGTAGAAATTGTTGCGGAAATTATGGAACCTTACTATCCAAACGTTAAAGAAAAGCAAGACTTTATTGCGCGCGTGATTAAGTCAGAAGAAGCGCGTTTCCACGAGACATTGGAAGAAGGTCTGTCAATCTTGAACGGCTTAATCGAACAATCGAAAGAACAAGACGGTACGATTGCTGGCGAAGATGCGTTTAAATTGTATGATACGTATGGTTTCCCAATCGAATTGACGCAAGAGATTGCCGAGAATGAAGGTTTAACGATTGATATGGCAGGCTTTGAAACACATATGGAAGCACAGCGTAATCGCGCACGTGAAGCACGTCAAAATAACCAATCTATGCAAGTTCAAAGTGAAGTGTTGAAACAAATTGATACGCAAAGCGAATTTGTTGGGTATGAACAATTTGCAACGACAGCACGCATTACAGATATGATTGTTGACGGTGCACGTGTGACTGAAGTAGATGCAGATCAAACCGTTTACTTTATTTTAGACAAAACACCATTCTACGCAGTAAGCGGTGGGCAAGTGGCAGATAAAGGTATCGTAGCAAGTGATGACTTTGAAATTGAAGTACGTGAAGTCATTAAAGCGCCAAATGGTCAAAACTTACACACAGGTTACGTGAAATTCGGTACGGTAACAGAAGGTGCTGAAGTTGAGGCGTCAGTTGATAGCAAATCACGTAAAGCGATTATGAAAAACCACAGCGCGACACACTTATTGCATGCAGCGTTAAAAGAAGTATTAGGTAGCCACGTTAACCAAGCAGGTTCATTAGTAGACAGCGAGCGTTTACGATTCGACTTCTCACATATCGCAGCAATGACTCAAGAAGAATTACAACTTGTTGAACAACGTGTAAACGAAGAAATCTGGAACAGTGTTGATGTTTCAATCAGCGAAATGCCAATTGACGAAGCGAAAGCGAAAGGTGCAATGGCGTTATTCGGTGAGAAATATGGCGATGTCGTACGTGTAGTAGATATGCAACCATTCTCTATTGAACTATGTGGTGGTACACACGTTAATAACACATCTGAAATCGGCTTATTCAAAATTACAAGTGAGTCAGGTACAGGTGCAGGCGTACGCCGTATTGAAGCGGTTACTGGACAAGCAGCATTTGTTTACTTAGAACGTTACTTAGAGCGTTTCAATGCGATTAAAACACAAGTTAAAGCAAAAGCAGACGATCAAGTACTTGATAAAGTTGAAAACTTACAAGTACAAGAAAAAGCATTACAACAAACAATTGAAGCGAAAAACAAAGAAATTAACGCACTGAAAATGGGCAACATTGAAGACCAAGTTGTGACAATTAACGATATGCCAGTGTTAATTACAGAAGTTGAAGTGGATAATGCCAAAGCAATGCGTACAACAATGGATGACTTCAAATCTAAGTTACAAGATGCGATTATTGTTTTAGCGAGCGATGTCGGTGGTAAAGTATCATTAGTCGCTACAGTACCAAAACAATATGTAGATCGCATTAAAGCTGGCGACATTATTAAAGAGATGGCACCAATTGTTGGCGGTAAAGGTGGCGGTCGTCCTGATATGGCACAAGGTGGCGGTACAGACCCAAGTCAGATAACAGCAGCATTACAATTTGTTGAAACTTACATTAAATCATTATAAAAATAGAGTTGTTTCGTGTAGAATAGAAGAAGTAATCTATTTATGGTTTAAGGAGTGTTATGACAATGGCAAATTTTGATAAAACGATGAAGTTCAATTACGATGAAATCCCTAAAGCAAACGTTGAAACAGTTCTTAATAATGTCTACAACACATTAGAAGAGAGAGGCTACAATGCGGTTAATCAAATCGTAGGCTATCTCTTATCCGGTGACCCAGCATACATTCCACGTCATAATGAAGCACGTAATCAAATTAGACACATCGATCGTGATGACATCATGGAAGAACTCGTGTCATTCTATTTGAAACACAACAACGATACAGACAACAATGCTTAAACATAAAATTATCGGCTTAGATGTAGGAAGTAAGACTGTTGGTGTTGCGATTAGCGACATGATGGGTTGGACAGCACAAGGATTGGACACACTCCATATTAACGAACAACAAAACGAGCTCGGATTAGACACCTTAATTGACATTATTAAGCGAGAACGAGTAGGTACCGTCGTTATCGGATTGCCTAAAAACATGAACAATTCGATTGGTTTCCGTGGTGAAGCGTCGTTACATTATAAAGAAGCTTTGGCTGAACGTATGCCACAACTAGAGATTATTATGTGGGATGAACGCCTGAGCACAATGGCAGCAGAACGCTCATTACTTGAAGCAGATGTTTCAAGATCCAAACGTAAAAAAGTAATAGACAAAATGGCGGCAGTATTTATTTTACAAGGCTATTTAGATTCATTAAATTAAGGAGAGAGCAACTATGACAAATGAAAACCATAAAATTAACGAATTAGAAATTAACGCAGATGAAGCGTTATTAACACTTTTTGATGAAGAAGGTAACGAAGTATTATACCGTAAAATGTTAGAATTCTATCACCCAGGATTCGATAAAGAATACGTTATTCTTGCGGAAGAAGGCGCACAAGCGGACGAAGACGACTTAATCGAGTTAGTCCCAATGATCAACGAACCTGATGAAAATGGTGAAGGTGGTCGTTTTATCGGCATCGAAACAGAAGAAGAATGGGATATGATTGAAGAAGTCGTTAATACGAACTTCAACGAAACTGAAGAATAAGTTTTCATGCGAGCTGATGTGTTGTATATGCACATCAGCTTTTTACATAGAAGCATATATGAGAATGATGTCTGACTGTCAGTTTTAGGCGCATCGCTTTTCACATATTATACGTGCGTGACAGCTGAAAGCCCACTACTTAGTTGAGTGGATTTCGGATATTTGAAGTGTATCTATCGCAGCAATTTGTGTAATGTTATGAAGGAGGTGGTTTCTCTTGAAGAATGTAGAAAAAATAACCGATAGCGTTCAATTAGCGCATTATTTAGAGAACGTAGATCATTTAAGCGATAACTATATTACTTTTTTTAGTTATGACAGTACAGCACAACAATTAGAAATAATCATTGAAGAACGTGACATGGATCAACAAACAATATCTCCAAAAGTGTGGCGTTTGCAGTGTGAAAGTGTTGATCATTTAAGTATACAGAACACTGAGAGTACCTCAACGCAAAAGATAGGAGAGCTATTTGTACATCAAAATAGGTTTTTTCTCCGGCTAATAAGTGGCTTTATATCGTTTGAAGCGGCATCATTTACATTTGATGTGCCAAAATATGAAGATATTTCACACATTAACATGGCATATGTGATGCAATCGTTAGAATCAAGTACATATATGAAAAATATGACTTTTAGTTTTGATAGTGATAGTATGGCACGCGTGATTGGATACGCCGAAGATAACCAAAAACCGTATTGGGCGACTGTCCCAGATTATTCGAGACCAGCAAATTTTGAGACAATTGATGACTTATTTGATGCTAAAATTTATAATAATCAGTCTTTAAAAGAGCGATGGTCTGAAGTGAAGATAGAACGTATCGATGGGCTCACATTAACGAATTGGCTAAGTAGGAAAATAGACACTGCTGATATGCACGTTTTCATTAAGGATATGGATCATATAGTGATTAACGGTGTGGAACTACCTGGATTTGTTGATGTGGAATATACGTGTGATACGTGTGGTTCTAGTGCTTGGTGTGTGGAGCGATATACTTCTTATTTTTGTCCATACTGCAATCGCTGGTTGGATGTCGATGATGAAGGTATCGCATTTTTTAAACGTAGACGCCCGCTAGAACCTGCATTAATGTGGCAACCGAATAAAAAGTTGAATTTTTGTCAAGTGCAATTCCATCCGGGGAGTAAAAATTATACGTATCACTGTGTTGATAACGCTATTTCAGTGGGGGACTGGGTCATCGTACCAGTCGGTTCTGATCATGTTGAAAAAGAAGTGCGTGTCGTTAAAGTGTTTCAATGTCCTATAACACATCCGCCTTTCCCGCTCAATCATATTAAATCAGTCATCCAAAAGAAAAGTCATCGCAATAGACAGGCAGATCAAACGATGAAATTACTTCTTTCTAATGGTAATGTTTGTGACATAGTGGATGAACAGCAATTGTCATATGAGACTGGTGTTTATGATATTGTTAAAACGCCAATTGGCAACTTTTGGTTAGAGTTCAATGGCGAACCTATTAAAATGAAACTCAGCACCAGATATCCGCCAGCAGACGAGAAATATTTTGTAGAAGGTGTCTATCGAATTAAGCCCGTCCAAGTAGACTTTGAAAACTTTATTCATTTAAAGCTGATGACGAATGTAGATATTCCCAATGCGAGATGGATTGATAATCTTTCAGGCGCATATCAAGATGGCAACAATTGGCAAGTAGATGCATATGATATTGGCATCGCAGTACACCCACAAGAATATGATGATTATGAAGTTTTATTTACTGATGAAAATATACCGTATTATGCTATTTGGCCAGATGAATATAAAACATGCTATGCCTTTACGGTGGCGTGGAAATATTACGTTTCCGATGATGACTTATCCATTTGGAATCAGGTATCTGTTTATGCTAATTAAGTAACATAGCTAAGATTGAATGGCAAAGTTGGTGGGACACCGCTTATCGTGTTCTCCCACCCCGGCAAGTTTGAGTAAGTGTGACATAACTTGCAAAAGCGTATTTTCATATCAGTCAGTTACTACCTTACACATGAAATCTTAAAGTTAAATTAAAAGTTTCTAATTGAAAGATTCATCATTTTTAATATTTTTCAAGAAACAATAGACTTTTGTGTCGCTTTCTCAAACGCTATATTTAACTTTATAAAAAGCATGACGTTCAAAATAAAAATGGTATACATTTACACATCCATTTGCGGTTTAATTATTTTATAACGTATTTAAACGATGTGATTTGCACATATGTGTCCCAGCCACATCGACATTTGAAAGGATAGTGTAAAGAAGATGGAATTTAAAAAGAAATTACGTATTGCAGTATTAGGTATTGGCTTATCAATTATTTCGCCAGCTGTTTTATTTGGACCTGCGCATAATGTACATGCTGAAGGAATCAATATAAATGAATTGAAGCATAAATATGTTGGCAATATTCCAGCAAATGCGGTGCCTGTAGACGGAGATCCAGCAACACTTAAAATTGAAGAAGGAAATGTAACAATTTTTATTGATGCACATACTGGTGAGTTTAGAGGTATCATTTCTGCAAAAAACTAGAGACTAGCTATAATGTGTGAAGAAATGGGTGTGTTAGAATGATCATTCTGGACACGCCTTTTTTTATTGGATACTTTTCAGTCAATCGGATATTTTCGCGTTAGTTTTAATGAAGAAATCAGTGATTTTAAAATAATAGGTATTTTTATCGCAAATAATATATACAAATTTGAAGTCAATTACGTTTTAATTAAGTTATACATTGATTCAATGTGATAAAACTTTATTCAATACATATATACCGATCGATGGGGAAGTTGGTAACGTGACTTTGATGAAGATAAAAACACAATATGTATCAGTGTATAACAGTAGATGTCATTGACAAAATCTCTGCTAAGTTAAGAGACGCATCTCGTAGATTAAAAGAATTGAAGATATGTTTACAGAAGAAGGTTCCGGGGGAGGGAATCTTCTTTTTTGTGCTGTGAAAACTTCTATGTCATACATATTGCTATATAATAGAATGGTAATGATTAACTTGGGAAGAGACATAGAGTCAATAAAGTTGTGACTGTGATAGCCATAAACGTTTTTCTCATAGGCGCTCTTACTAACGGGGGGAAAACAATGAAAACAAATGATAGACTACTCACTCATGGTGTTGTATGTGACTTGTCAAAAGGAAAACATGATTCAGATACAGCAATCGCATACGATATTCTTAAAACACCTATTGGGAATTTTTGGTTAGAATTTAATGATCGACCAATTCCAATGACTGTTAGAGCTGATTACCCATCAAATGAAGAAAAATATTACGTCGAAGGGGCATACACAATTAAGCCCTGCCAAGTGGATTTTGAAAATTTTTATTGTCTGAGAATATGTACAAACATAGATATAAAATCAGCCAGAATGATTGATACATTCAGCGGTGAACATCAAGAAGGCTACAATTGGCAACTAGGACAATATGATATTGGTATTTCAGCGCATCCATTTTCCGATAACGACCTAGAAGCGACAATAACAGCAGAGGGCATGCCATATTTTATAGACTGGTATGACGACAGTAAAACATTATACTTTTTTGGTGTTGCGTGGAAATATTACGTTTCTGATGATGATTTATCCACTTGCTTCAATACTTAAATAGTAGCAGCACGATTCTAGAACTATACACGATTAAAAGTAAAATGGTATACAGGATTTTGCTTTGATACTCTTATGTTTCGTTTCATTTTATGATAGAATAATATGAAGTAATTTTGTTGAGACGATATGAAACGATGATGAACCTCGTGTAAGAGGGGAGAAAAAATTATCCAAGCTCTGAATGTTCAAGTGCTTGTAAAATATCAAACATGGCAACGATTAACTGAAATAGATGTGTGTGCACCGAGCAGCTAAGGTTTAATGTTTATGATAACAACACCTATGTTTCAGTTTTGCCGGGGTGGGGCGCTGAAATCTAAATGGTTTCTGTCCCACTCCCTATTTTTTGATGATTTTTATCGAAATTTAATTAAAGGAAGTTTGAAAGATGGACAATTTAAATCAATCTTATTTTTTAAGTTTGCAAGCGTATGATAGTGAACTGGATCAATTGCGTGCGTTTGCGGAAGCGCATCAAGTACCCATTGTTGATCAGTTGTCATTGGATATGATTAAGCAAATTATCCGTATTCATCAACCGACAGAAATTTTAGAGCTCGGCACAGCAATTGGATACAGTAGCATGCATTTTGCTTCTGTATCACCTGACATTAACGTAACGACAATCGAACGTAATGAAGAGATGATTGCTTATGCGAAAAAACATTTTGAACAGTTTCGCTTTACAGACCAAATTAGATTGATTGAAGCAGATGCGGCACAAGCATTTTCAAAGGTAAATGACCGCACATATGATATGATTTTTATCGACGCAGCAAAAGCACAATCAAAGAAGTTTTTTGAGTTATATAGCCCGTTATTAAAAGATGGCGGCGTGATTATTACGGATAACGTCCTTTATCATGGCTTTGTTGCTAATATTGATATTGTACGAAGCCGTAATGTGAAACAGATGGTAAAAAAAGTACAGAAATTTAATCAATGGCTAAGTGAACAATCTGATTTTAAAACAAATTTTATCAATATGGATGATGGTTTAGCTATTTCTATAAAGGAGCACAAAAATGACTGAATTATTAGTGACACCCAAGTCTCTCAGCCATATCGAGACATTGATTGATAAAGGCGCAGATGCGTTTGTCATCGGTGAAGAAAAGTTTGGCTTACGTTTGGCTGGTGAATTTAATAGAGAACAAATGAAACAAGCAGTTGAAATGATTCACGCTGCAGGTAAAAAAGCATATGCAGCGGTTAACGGCATTTTTCATAACTATCATATTCCTGCTGTTGAAGATTATATTCAATTTTTGCATGACATTCGTGTCGATCGCATTATTTTTGGTGATCCAGCAGTAGTTATGATTGTCAAACAACAAGAAAATCCAATCCCACTTCATTGGAACGCGGAAACACTTGTAACCAACTACTTCCAATGTAATTATTGGGGACAACGTGGTTCACGTAGAGCCGTATTAGCACGTGAGTTAAGCTTAGACGAAATTTTAAATATTAAAGCGAATGCGGATGTTGAAATTGAAGTTCAAGTTCATGGTATGACGTGTATGTTCCAATCAAAACGTATGCTACTAGGCAACTACTACACTTTCCAAGAGCGACAAATGAAGATTCAACGTGAAGACTTAGATGATACGACGCAATTATTGTTATATGATGAAGAACGCGATAACAAATATCCAGTTTATGAAGATTATAACGGGACACATATTATGTCACCGAATGATATTTGTTTAATTGAAGAATTAGCGCCGTTATTTGAAGCGGGTATTGATAGCTTTAAAATTGATGGCTTATTGCACAGTGAAGAATATATTAATACCGTGACGCAACAATATCGTGAAGCGATTGATTTGTATCACGAAGATCCTGAAATCTATGAAGATGAGAAGTTTATGTTAGTGGATCCTATTGAAGCGATTCAACCGGAACACCGTCCATTTGATGAAGGATTCTACTATAAACAAACGGTATATTAAAATAAGGAGAGAGCGCATATGACGGTACTAGAAGCAGTGAAATCAGATGCAAAGCCCAAAGTGAAAAAACCAGAATTGCTTGCACCTGCTGGTAACCTTGAAAAGTTAAAAATTGCCATTCATTATGGTGCAGATGCCGTGTTTATCGGTGGACAAGAGTACGGTTTACGTTCCAATGCCGATAACTTTACGATTGATGAAATTCGTGAAGGTGTTGAGTTTGCGAACCGATACGGCGCAAAAGTCTATATTACAACAAACATCATTGCCCATGATGAAAATATTGATGGTTTAGACGATTATTTAATGCAATTGGAAAGCATTGGCGCAACAGGCATTATCGTCGCGGACCCATTAATTATTGAAACGTGTAAACGTGTTGCACCAAAACTTGAAATTCATTTATCAACGCAACAATCGTTAAGTAACTACAAAGCGGTCGAGTATTGGAAAGAAGAAGGGCTAGACCGTGTGGTACTTGCACGTGAAACAGGCGCAATGGAAATGAAAGAAATGAAAGACAAAGTGGATATTGAGATTGAGGCGTTCATCCATGGTGCAATGTGTATCGCATACTCTGGACGTTGTACACTTAGTAACCACATGACAGCACGTGACTCTAACCGAGGCGGCTGTTGTCAAAGTTGTCGTTGGGATTATGACTTGTTAACAGTCGATGAAGACGGCGAATTAGATGTATACTATGAAGATGGACAAGCTGTTCCATTTGCGATGAGTCCACGTGACTTGAAACTTATCGAATCTATTCCGAATATGATGGATTTAGGTATCGATTCTTTAAAAATTGAAGGACGTATGAAGTCAATTCACTATATTGCGACAGTCGTTTCTGTATATCGTAAAGTGATTGATGCTTATGCGGCTGACCCTGAAAACTTCAAAATCAAGCCTGAATGGTTAATCGAACTTGATAAATGTGCCAACCGTGATACAGCACCAGCATTCTTCAAAGGAACACCTGGATACGAAGAGCAAATGTTTGGTAACGAATCAACGAAGAAATCACCGTATGACTTTATCGGGCTTGTATTAGCGTATGATGAAGAGACGCAAATTGCGACAATTCAACAACGTAACCATTTCAAACCGGGTCAAGAAGTCGAGTTTTTCGGTCCTGAAATTGAAACATTTACGCAAGTTGTAGAAGCAATTTATGATGAAGAAGGTAACGAATTAGATGCAGCACGTCATCCGTTACAAATCGTTCAAATTAAGGTAGACCGTCCAATTTATGTAAATAATATGATGAGAAAAGAGGTATAAAGCTATGGCGCCTACAACAATTATTGGTATTGCTGGTGGCTCAGGTTCTGGAAAAACTTCTGTCACTAATAAGATTATGAATAATTTAGAAGGCCATAGTGTGGCACTGATTGAACAAGATTATTACTACAAAGATCAATCTCATCTAACATTTGAAGAGCGACTTAAAACGAACTATGATCATCCATTTGCTTTTGATAATGACTTACTTATTCAAAATCTGCGAGACTTGTGTGCAGGTCGTGAAGTTGAAGTGCCAACTTACGATTATACAAATCATACGCGCAGTGAGAAAACCATTGCATTTCAACCTAAAGATGTTATTATCGTAGAAGGTATATTCGCGCTTGAAAATGAAGAACTCCGCAATATGATGGATGTTAAGATTTATGTTGATACAGATGCAGACTTACGTATCTTGCGCCGTTTATTGCGTGATACACGAGAACGTGGTCGTACGATGGATTCTGTTATCGACCAATATCTCAGTGTCGTACGCCCAATGCACAACCAGTTTATCGAACCAACGAAAAAATTTGCGGACATCATCATTCCAGAAGGTGGCAGCAATAAAGTGGCAATCGACATTATGACAACGAAAATTCAAGCACTCGTTCAGAAAAAAGATTAAAACAGTTAAAGGAAGATGAACATATGGAAAATCAAAAACAATACCCAATGACACAAGAAGGTTTTGAAAAACTTGAACAAGAATTAGAAGAGTTAAAAACCGTTAAGCGACCTGAAGTTGTAGAAAAAATTAAGGTTGCACGTAGCTTTGGTGACTTGTCTGAGAACTCTGAGTATGACGCTGCCAAAGACGAACAAGGCTTTATCGAGCAAGATATCCAACGTATCGAAACAATGTTACGTCATGCGTTAATCATTGAAGATACAGGCGATAACAACGTTGTACAAATTGGTAAGACTGTGACATTTGTAGAACTTCCAGGCGATGACGAAGAAAGCTACCAAATCGTTGGTTCAGCGGAATCTGATGCTTTCAATGGCAAAATTTCAAATGAATCACCAATGGCTCAAGCGTTAATTGGGAAACATTTGAACGATGAAGTACGTGTACCACTTCCAAACGGTGGAGAAATGAACGTTAAAATTACAAACATTCAATAATAGATAGATGAGACCAGGACGTGAAATATTGCGTCTTGGTTTTTTAGTTTTACGTACATTTGGCAGTTCCATTTTTTAATGTTATGATGATTGTGTAACAAATTTATATGACTTGCTAGGGGTGCTTTATTGAGCTGAAAGAGGTTCTGACCTCAACCCTTTGTACCTGATCTAGATAATACTAGCGTAGGGAAGCAAACGACGACCGACATCATATCGATAACGTGTAGTGGCTATATGCCAACATACGTTTATTTCTACATAAAACTATCGTTGTTTTCGCGCGTATTCAGTCTATTTCTGAATGCGTTTTTATTTTGGTTACAATCTGTGATTCAGTTTCATTAAAGCCTCTTAGTGATAATTTAGGAGGAATATATTATGGAACAAGCGAATATTGAATTGAAGAAAAACTTTCCAGCAAGTCAACGTATTTACAAACAAGGCGTCGATCCGGACATTCAGGTACCGTTTCGTCAAATTACACTCTCAGACACGGTTACTGAGCAGGAGACGTTGCATAATCCGCCATTGACGGTATATGATACGGCCGGTCCTTATCATGATGAAACGTATGAAGTTGATGTGACACGTGGTATTCCTGCTTTGCGTACACCATGGATAGAAGGGCGAAATGATGTTGAGCATTATGAAGGCCGTTGTATCCAAGCAATTGACAATGGTTATAAGCAAGATGGACATCATAAAATTGTCACGCATCCATTTCGCTATCAACCACGCCGTGCGAAAGAAAATCATAATGTTACACAAATGCATTATGCGCGACAAGGTGTTATCACGAAGGAAATGAAGTTCGTAGCGACACGTGAAAATGTATCACCCGAGTTTGTACGTGACGAAATTGCGCGAGGGCGAGCGATTATTCCAAATAATATTAATCATCCAGAGTCTGAACCGATGATTATTGGCAAAAATTTTCAAGTTAAGATTAATGCGAATATCGGAAATTCTGCCGTTTCATCATCTATAGAAGCAGAAATTGAAAAATTGGTCTGGGCGACACATTGGGGTGCCGATACGATTATGGATTTATCGACAGGGAAGAACATCCACTCGACTAGAGAATATCTCATTCGTAATTCACCGGTTCCTGTGGGTACTGTGCCCATTTATCAAGCATTAGAAAAAGTAGACGGTATTGCAGAAGATCTGACGTGGGAAGTGTATCGTGATACGTTAATTGAACAGGCTGAGCAAGGCGTCGATTATTTTACGATTCATGCAGGTGTACGCCTTCATTATATTCCAATGACTGTAGACCGCCTAACAGGTATTGTGTCACGCGGTGGGTCAATCATGGCGCAATGGTGTTTGGCACATCACGAAGAAAGTTTTTTATACACACATTTTGATGATATTTGCGAGATTTTAAAATGCTATGATATTGCAGTGTCACTTGGAGATGGCTTACGCCCAGGTTCCATTTACGACGCGAATGATGAGAGTCAGCTAGCCGAGTTAAAAACATTAGGAGAACTCACAAAAATTGCCTGGTCACATGATGTGCAAGTAATGATTGAAGGCCCTGGCCATGTGCCAATGCATAAAATTAAAGAAAATCAAGAGTTAGCCGATTTATATTGCCAAGAAGCGCCATTCTATACATTAGGGCCATTGACTACCGATATTGCTCCAGCATACGATCATATTACATCTGCTATTGGTGCCGCTCAAATTGCACGTTACGGCACAGCAATGTTGTGTTACGTAACGCCGAAAGAGCATCTTGGCTTGCCTAACAAAGATGATGTTCGTGAAGGTGTCGTCACATATAAAATAGCTGCACATGCTGCTGATTTAGCAAAAGGCTTACCTGGCGCGACTGAACGTGATGATGCAATTAGTAAAGCCCGTTTTGAGTTTCGTTGGATTGATCAGTTTAATTTATCTCTAGATCCAGATCGTGCACGTGCCTACCATGATGAAACACTACCAGCAACGGCAGCCAAAGTCGCACATTTTTGTAGCATGTGTGGCCCTAAATTCTGTTCAATGCGTATTTCACATGATATTCGAGATAACTTCAAAGAACAACAACAAGGTATGGCAGAGCAAGCAGAAGCTTTTAGAAAACAAGGTAGTAACATTTATCATTAAGCCGTTCACTCCTTATCTTTCATGAGTAAAGATAAGGGGTTTATTATTTTTGTATAATAATATGTATTTGGCGCTTCCTATAATCATTAGCACTAAGGGGGTACTTAAAATATAAAAATAATGCCTTCAAGCTCAATATTATCAACAATTAATAAATGTAAAATCAATTCTATAAATTTTTACATTTTTGTGAATAACATATAATTATGTGTTTTTGTTCACAAACTTTGCTATCCTATAAATGTATCAATGACATCAATTACAGGAGGCGACATGATGCAAACGGAATGGATACATGCAATGGGGACGACAATCAGACTTTCCATTGTTCACGCATCCGCAGACGTACTGTTGACAGAAGCAACAAAGCGTATACATGATTGGGAGCAACGTTTTAGTGCCAATCGTCCTGACTCCACTTTAATGCAGATTAATCAACAAGCAGGTAAGCAGCCAGTACAAGTTGACCCTGAATTATATAACCTTATCGAGCATGGTTATCACGTTAGTATTTCTTCTCAACTTAAAATGAACATCTTAATTGGACCCCTTGTTAAACTTTGGCGTATTGGTTTCAAAGATGCACGCCAACCATCACCCTCAGAAATAACAGCCGCATTAAAATGTATCAACCCCTTAGATATGCAACTTAATCCCGAGAATCACACAGTTTTTCTACAACATCCTGGTATGGAGTTAGATTTAGGTGCCATTGCCAAAGGTTATTTTGCCGATGCACTCAAGACGTATTTTGTCACGCAAGGTGTAAAACACGGCATTATCGATTTTGGTGGTAATGTTGTTACGATTGGCACACCTTTAGCAGCAAAGTATTGGCATGTAGGCATACAACATCCATTTGAGATGCGTGGCACACCGATTGAGACGCTTCGTGTTGCAAATCAATCTGTCGTAACATCCGGTATTTATGAACGATGCTTTACTTGGGGAGACAAAGTATATCATCACATACTTGATGCACAGACAGGTTATCCTGTAGAGAACGACATAGCCAGTGTAACAATTGTGAGTGATCATGCGCTAGACGGCGAGATTTGGACAACGATTTGTTGCTTCGGTTATGCGAGACAAAATATTGCGTTATTAGAACAATTGGACGGAATAGAAGGACTTATTGTTCGTAAAGACGGCAAAGTTTTAACAACGCAACAATTACAGCGACTATCTTAGAACATCACAGAAAGAAAAAATTTTGCACTCATATGTGAAAATAATCACAATACACAAAGGAGGATTTATATATGGGTAAGCAATTGTTAGATTCAGTCACTTTAAATAGTGGGGTGGTGTTAAAAAATCGTGTCTTAATGGCACCAATGACGATTCAATCCGCTTATTTTGATGGCAGCGTGACAACAGAAATGATTGATTACTATCGTTTTCGTTCTGGAGATGCTGCGGCAGTCATTGTCGAAAGCTGTTTCGTTGAAGATAATGGACGTGGGTTTCCCGGAGCCATTGGGATTGATACGGACGACAAAATAGCAGGATTGCGTCGTTTGGCAGAAGCAATACAAGAGAAAGGCTCTAAAGCGATACTTCAACTGTATCATGCAGGTCGAATGGCGAATCCACGTTATAACAGTGGGGACAAGCCAATTTCAGCAAGTCCTGTCGCAGCGTTAAGACCTGATGCAGCAGTGCCTAGAGAAATGACTGCTATACAAGTTGAACAGATGATTGAGCGTTTTGGAGAAGCAACGCGCCGTGCCATTGAAGCCGGGTTTGATGGTGTTGAAATTCATGGTGCCAATACGTATCTTTTACAACAATTTTTCTCACCACATTCGAATCGACGTCAAGATAAATGGGGAGGAAGTCGTGAAAATCGCGTCAAGTTCCCGGTTGAAGTACTAAAAAAAGTGCAAGATGTGGTACAAGAACAAGACGCAAAATCATTTATAATCGGTTATCGTTATTCTCCAGAAGAAATTGAAGAACCGGGTATTCGCTTTGAAGATACTATGTATTTATTGAACACATTAGCCGAGTATGAACCGGATTATGTACATGTATCGATGAATAGTTATAAACGTACATCAATTGTGAATCAAGACGATACAGAGCCGTTGATTGACAAGTATTTAAAAATGCAAAGTGATAAATTGGCAAAAATCCCACATATTGGTGTCGGTAGTATTGCACAGCGTCAAGATGCAGAAGAAGCACTAGAGATGGGATATGAATTACTGAGTGTTGGTAAAGCGTATCTTGTAGAACCAAACTGGACAGAAAAAGTAATGAATGACGAAAAAATCGAGTCGTTTGTTGATATTCATGATCAACAACCATTACACATTCCATCGCCATTATGGAAAGTAATGGATTTTATGATTTTAGATAAAGAAGAAGAGCATCGCAAATATGAAAAGTTAAAAGCATTACAAAATAAAAAGGTAGCGTTCAAACCAGGTGTCTATCATGTATTTGCGAAAGGACACAATGGTGATTTACCGATGGAAGTTGAATTGTCTGAAACAGAGATTTTACGTATTGATGTAGATGATAGTAGCGAATCTGAAGGGATTGCCAACCCAGTATTTGAAAGATTGCCTCGTGATATTATTGAAGGACAAACACTGAATGTTGATGTTATTTCAGGTGCAACTGTAACGAGCGAAGGCATTGTGGAAGGAATTGCTGAAGCTATCAAACAAGCAGGTGAAGATCCTGATGTATTGCGTGCGCGACCAAAACCTGTCATTCAATGGTCTAATGAAACAATTGAAGAAACAACTGATGTGGTCGTAATCGGTACAGGTGGTGCAGGTTTAAGTGCCGCTGCATCTGTTTTAGAAGCAGGAAAATCTGTCATTATGTTGGAAAAATTCCCGGCAATTGGTGGTAATACAATACGCACAGGTGGGCAAGTGAATGCACCTGAACCAAGCTGGCAAAATAGTTTCTCAGCACTTGCAGGTGAAAAAGAAACTTTAGAAGCTATGTTAAAACATGATATTGGAGAAATTGATACTGAATATCGTGCAGATTTTGAAATTGTACAACAACAAATTAAAGCATACTTGGAAGATATCGAGAATCAACCAGCGTATTTATTTGATTCCACAGAATTTCATCGTATTCAAACATACATTGGTGGCAAACGTAAAGACCGTAACGGCACTGAAATTTCTGGTGATTATCAACTTGTTAAAACGCTCACTGATAATGTCCTAACATCAGTCAAATGGCTAACGGATAAAGGTGTGCACTTTGATCGTTCAGTCGTTGATATGCCAGTCGGTGCATTGTGGCGTCGTGGTCATAAACCTATGAAAGCACAAGGTTTGGAATACATTGAATCATTAAGCGGCTTTGTTAAGCAACATCAAGGACGTATTATGAACGAGACAACAGCTGAAAAATTGATTAAAGAGAACGGCAAAATCGTCGGTGTTGAAGCACGTAAAGCCAATGGAACAAAAATTAAATTGCATACACGCCACGGTGTGATTCTTGCGACAGGTGGCTTCGGCGCAAATACACAAATGCTACAACAGTACAACACGTATTGGGACTACATTCCAGACGATATTAAAACAACCAACTCTCCTGCGATCACTGGAGATGGTATTAAACTCGGATTACAAGCGGGGGCTGATCTTGTAGGCATGGGCTTTACACAGATGATGCCAATTTCTGACCCTAAAACAGGTGCATTATTTACAGGATTGATTGTCACACCATCTAACTTTGTCTTTATTAACAAACAAGGTAAGCGTTTTGTGAACGAATTTGAAAGTCGAGACGTACTCTCAAAAGCAGCGTTAGAACAACCAGACAGTATGTTCTATATTATTGCAGATGAAAATATAAAAGCACTTGCGATGAATACTTCAGAAAGTAAAATTAAGCATGAACTAGAAGATGGTACATTGATTAAAGCTGACACATTAGAAGCCTTGGCAGAAAAATTGTATATTGATGTTTCTACATTTGTATCAACCATCGAACGCTATAATCAATTTGTGGATCAAGGTCATGATGACGACTTTAATAAAAATGCGTTTGACTTAAAAATTGAAAAAGCACCATTCTATGCGACACCACGTAAACCAGCAATTCATCATACAATGGGTGGTTTGCGTATTAATACCGATACAGCTGTGCTCGATATTGATGGTAAATCAATTGAAGGTCTTTATGCAGCTGGTGAAGTTGCTGGCGGTATTCATGCAGGTAATCGTTTAGGGGGTAATGCATTAGCAGATATTTTTACATTTGGTAGAATTGCAGGTCAGCAAGCTGCAGCACATCCTGTTGTGGAAGAATAGGGGGATATGCTATGACTAAACAATCAAATCATGGTAACCAACTGATTCTTGCCATTATATTAGGTATCCTCACTTATTGGTTATTTGCACAATCGCTATTGAACATCGCGCCACATGTTCAACAAGATTATCAAGTTGATATGAGTATCGTAAATATAGCAGTCAGCTTAACAGCACTCATGAGCGGTATTTTTATCGTTGTCATGGGTGGGCTTGCTGACAAACTTGGCCGCGTTAAAATGACGTATATCGGACTGATATTGAGTATTGTTGGTTCAGCCGCGCTCATTATTTCAAATCTTACTTTTATGTTGTTGTTAGGCCGCATATTACAAGGGTTATCAGCTGCTTGTCTGATGCCGGCAACAATTGCATTAATTAATCAAAATTATCATGATGCAGCACGTCAGAAAGCATTAAGTTATTGGTCATTCGGTTCATATGGTGGTACAGGATTTGCCTCATTATTTGCCGGTGTCGTTGCAACTTTTGTAGGCTGGCGTTGGATTTTCATCCTATCTATTATTTTTACTTGTCTCGCAATGGTTTTATTACGTGGTACACCCGAATCACGTGATGAATCAGCTAAAGGTATCAAGTTTGATATTGTCGGCATTGTGATTTTCCTAATTATGATGGTCAGCATTAACGTTGTGATTACACAAGGGACAAAGTTTGGATGGACGCACCCATTTATTTTAACTTTGGATGTTATTTTTCTCTTAACAATTGTTGGATTCTATCTGTATGAAAAACAAAAACAGCATCCATTTATTGACTTTAGTTTATTTAATAATCGTGTCTATATCGGAACAACGATTGCAAATTTATTGGTCAATACAGTAATTGGTTCACTTGCGATGTTTAATATTTATGCACAACAAGGTATCGGATTGTCTGCAGCCAAAGCAGGGCTCCTTACAATCCCCTATATGATTGGTAGCTTATTGATGATTCGGATTGGTGAGAAATATATGCAGAAACACGGACCACAAGTGCCACTTATGTTAGGTCCAATTAGTATCGGTGTCGGTATTCTACTTCTTTCTATCGTGACACTGCCATTTGTTATTTATGCAATTGTCGCACTAATAGGTTTCTCATTAATTGGTTTAGGACTCGGATTCTTTGCAACACCGGCACTATCAACCGCAGTATCAAATGCCCCTGAAGAAAAAGTAGGGATGGCATCAGGTATTATTAAAATGACATCCACATTAGGTGCCGCATTCGGTATTGCTGTCGTTACGACGGTCTACACATCTCTTGTATCAACACATACACCATCATTTGCTGCAACAATCGCATTTATTTCAGGTGCGACACTTGTTGGTCTCGCATTTTTAGCAGCATGGCGCATTATACCAAACCAACAGATCAAACATTAAAGCAGTATATAAAGAAACTTCCTTCTTGTATTTACCACGAAATAGGGTAGATAAGAAGGAAGTTTTAATTGTTATTCAGATAACATAAAAGTCACGAGCTTTTTAGAAATTATACGTCTAAATTCTTTTTATCGAATTCTATAATTTTGTTCATTTTCACAAAATATAATTAAAAAACGTGCCATTCCATAC
>NZ_PPRF01000089.1 GCF_002902145.1 Staphylococcus rostri
GGGTATAATGAAACAAAGGGGTAAATTAGAATTATTATAAATAAGAAAGAGGGATATTAAATGTCACACAATAATGATTCGAAATTAACAGGTTTATTCGGGCATCCAGTAGGCGACAGAGAGAACTCAATGACAGCAGGTTCACGTGGACCGCTATTAATGCAAGACTGGTACTTCTTAGAACAAATGGCACACTTTGATCGTGAAGTAATTCCTGAGAGAAGAATGCACGCGAAAGGTTCAGGTGCATTCGGAACTTTTACAGTAACTAACGACATTACACAATATACATCGGCAAAAATCTTTTCAGAAGTTGGTAAACAAACGGAAATGTTTGCACGTTTTTCAACAGTAGCAGGTGAACGTGGTGCTGCAGATGCAGAAAGAGACATTCGTGGTTTTGCACTAAAATTCTATACTGAGGAAGGTAACTGGGATTTAGTAGGTAACAATACACCTGTCTTTTTCTTCAGAGATCCAAAATTGTTCGCAAGCTTAAACCATGCGGTAAAAAGAGATCCAAGAACAAATATGCGTAGTGCGCAAAATAACTGGGATTTCTGGACATCATTACCAGAAGCATTACACCAAGTTACAATTTTAATGTCTGACCGTGGTATTCCAAAAGGTTACAGACATATGCACGGTTTTGGTTCACATACGTACGCGATGATTAATGATAAAAATGAACGCGTATGGGTGAAATTCCATTTTAGAACGCAACAAGGGATTGAAAACTTCTCTACTGAAGAAGCTGCACAAGTCATTGCAAACGATCGTGAGTCATCACAAAGAGACTTATTCGAAGCGATTGAAAAAGGTGACTTCCCGAAATGGAAAATGTTTATCCAAGTCATGACTGAAGAACAAGCACGCAATCATAAAGATAACCCATTCGATTTAACAAAAGTATGGTTTAAAGATGAATATCCACTTATTGAAGTTGGGGAATTCGAATTGAACAGAAACCCAGAAAATTACTTTATGGATGTTGAACAAGCAGCGTTTGCACCAACAAACATTATTCCGGGTCTAGACTTCTCTCCAGACAAAATGTTACAAGGTAGACTGTTTGCATATGGAGATGCACAAAGATATCGTCTAGGTGTGAATCATTGGCAAATTCCAGTTAACCAGCCAAAAGGTGTAGGTGTCGAAAATATTTGCCCATTTAGCCGTGACGGTCAAATGCGTTTCTTAGATGGTAATGGTGGCGGTAAAACGCATTACTATCCAAACAGCACCGGTGCTTTTAAAGATCAACCTGAATATAAACGTCCACCTTTAGAAGTGGAAGGTACGGCATATGAACACAACTTTAGAGAAGATGACGATAACTACTTTGAACAACCAGGTAAGTTATTCCGTCTTCAATCACCAGAACAACAACAACGTATCTTTGAAAATACTGCGAATGAAATGGACGGTACAACAGATGAAGTGAAACATCGTCATATTCGCCATTGTTATCAAGCAGATCCAGAATACGGTAAAGGCGTTGCAAATGCGTTGGGTATGTTAGAAGACTTAGATGCTATTTTAGGCGATTTAAAATAACACAAAAAAGTTGAGAGTATTGTGCTCTCAACTTTTTTATAATTGTCGTATTTTTGATTAGCAGTAATATGCCGCTATTATTTTGTTTCTCTGTGCAACGTGTGCTTATTTAATCTTGGGCAATATTTCATCATTTCAATACGTTCAGGGTTTGTACGCTTGTTTTTTGTTGTAATGTAGTTACGATCTCCACATTCAGTACAAGCTAAAGTTACATTAATACGCATGGTTTTCCCTCCTTTAATGAATAGATTTAAACTGAAACCATTACGATTTAATATTTTAGCATGGTTTTTCGTATTTGCCAATATTTTTATCTTGCATTGTTAAAAGAGAGTGTGCTAGTATTTAAAACGTAATGATTACGATTTGAAAAGGTGGTTAAAATATATGGCTAAAAAGTCTAAAATTGCAAAAGAAAGAAAACGCGAACAGTTAGTAGCGCAATATGCTAAGTTGCGTCGCGAGCTAAAAGCGAAGGGTGATTATGAAGCGTTGCGTAAGCTTCCAAGAGATTCATCACCAACACGCTTAACAAGAAGATGTAAGGTAACTGGTAGACCACGTGGTGTGATGCGTAAGTTCGAAATGTCTCGTATTTCGTTCCGTGAGTATGCACACAAAGGTCAAATTCCAGGTGTTAAAAAATCTAGCTGGTAATTTTTACAACCCTTTGTTTACTTTATCCTTTAAAGATAGTATATTATCATATGGATAAAATTAATGAGGGGTTTTTTAAATGAAAATTTTTGATTATGAAGATATACAGTTAATTCCAAACAAAAGTATTGTAAAGAGTCGTTCAGAAATTGATACATCGATCCAATTTGGCCCTAAACGATTTAAATTACCTGTCGTTCCTGCGAATATGCAGACAGTCATGAATGAAAAATTAGCGGAATGGTTTGCTGAGAATGAATATTTTTATATTATGCACCGATTTGATGAAGCAGCACGTTTACCATTTATTAAACGCATGCACGAAAAAGGTTTATTTGCCTCAATCTCAGTTGGTGTTAAAGCCCCTGAATTTGAATTTGTAGAACAGATTAAAGCAGAAGGATTAAAACCAGAATATATTACAATCGATATCGCACACGGTCACTCAGATCAAGTAATTGATATGATCAAACATATCAAAAAGCACTTACCTGAAACATTTGTTATCGCTGGTAATGTTGGGACGCCAGAGGGTGTTCGCGAATTAGAAAATGCGGGTGCAGATGCGACAAAAGTAGGTATCGGACCTGGTCGTGTATGTATCACAAAGATTAAAACTGGTTTCGGTACAGGCGGTTGGCAATTAGCGGCTGTTAACTTATGTAGTAAAGCAGCACGTAAACCAATTATTGCTGATGGTGGTATTCGTACACACGGTGATATTGCAAAATCAGTACGTTTCGGTGCGTCAATGGTTATGATTGGTTCATTATTTGCAGCGCACGAAGAGTCACCTGGTGAAACAGTTGAGATGGACGGTAAAAAGTATAAAGAATACTTTGGTAGTGCGTCTGAATATCAAAAAGGTGAACGTAAAAACGTCGAAGGTAAAAAGATGTTCGTTGCGCATAAAGGTGCCCTTCAAGATACATTAACAGAAATGCAAGAAGACTTACAAAGCTCAATTTCGTATGCAGGCGGTAAAGATATCGGCGCATTAAGAAAAGTTGACTATGTGATCGTTAAAAACTCAATTTTTAATGGTGATAGAGACTAATTAACATAAATTAAAAAGCTCGGAAAATCCACATGACATATGTGGGCTTTCTGAGCTTTTTTAATGAAGAAGTGCCTCGAGAGAAGATGGCAATATCGCATTTTATATGTAGCGGACGGATTGGCCGTTACGATAACAATTTGTTCTTACATTTCTCTAAATAGACCTACAACCTTACCTAATACAGTAACTTGTTCTAAATAGATAGGGCTTAACATGCTATTCTCTGGCTGTAAGCGATATCTGTTTTTCTCCTTATAGAAGCGTTTCACAGTTGCTTCATCTTCTTCAGTCATTGCAACGATAATATCGCCGTTTTCAGCAATTGATTGACTACGCACAATGACTTTGTCGCCATCTAAAATACCTGCTTCGATCATACTGTCACCGACAACATTTAGAATGAAAAGTTGTCCGTTGTGTGTTGAAGTAAAATGTTCTGGTAAAGGATAATATTCCTCAACATTTTCAACAGCTGTAATTGGCACACCTGCCGTTACTTTACCGATAACAGGAACAAAAATTGTTGCTTCCATATTAACGGGTTCACCCATTAATTCACTGACAATTTCAATCGCACGCGGCTTCGTAGGGTCACGACGAATATAACCTTTTTCTTCAAGGCGAGAAAGATGACCGTGAACTGTTGAACTCGATGCAAGCCCAACCGCTTCACCAATCTCACGTACACTTGGTGGATAACCTTTTGATTGTACGACTTGTTTAATAAATTCAAAGATTTCACTTTGTCTCTTAGTTAATTCTCTCATTTTTAGCACTCCTTCGCTGAATTTAAAGTTATTATAGCATACTACACGAACAAGAACAAACATTTGTTCGTCTTTCTATTGACACGGAACGCTTGTTCTGATAAATTACTTATACAAACAAATGTTCTAGGAGTGTTTAGTAATGGTACAACATAAATTTTCTGAGTTATATCTTTTTATCATCGTATTTTCAGCGTCAGTAGTACTGTTTTTAACTTTCTTTATTATGGCAAGCCAAAACAACCAAACAGAACAGACGTACGAAATGACAGATCATTCATTGAAAAATACAGAACAAGTTACACCGCATAATAGTAACGAACAAAGCGTGTTTGCTGTGACATTGAGTAAATAAATATTTTTTAAGAAGTTCCGGTCACAATAAATTTAAGCACTGGAAACTGATAAACAGTGTCCTAAAAACAGTGTTTTCAACAGAACTGCCACGATTTTGGCAAAAATAAAAAGCAATTTTGCTCATCGTTTGGTGCTGCTCACATTCTAAGCGCTTCTGTCCCAACCGCGCTCGAGTACGAAGTGTTTGGTTTTTAGTACCTTTTCTGATATATTTTTGTAAAGAAATTGACGGAGGTATGTGGCATGCTTAGCCAAGACAAATTAAATCGTATTAACGAACTAGCAAGAAAGAAAAAAGAGCAAGGTTTAACTGAAATTGAAGCGAAAGAGCAATCTAAATTGAGAAGTGAATACTTAGAAACGTTCCGTGGTAGTTTTAAATCACAAATTGAACAGACTAAAATAATTGACCCTCAAGGCAATGATGTGACGCCTGACAAATTGAAAGAAATTCAAAAGCAAAAGAACTTGCGTAAATAGGTGTCACACTTTATTCATGAATTATTGATACGGATATATTGAATTTCTAGGTTTCCAATATATCTTTCGGTTATAATATGAATATGAACAGAAAAAGAAGGGAAGTTATTTTATGTTTGATAAAAAAGATAATTTAGCAGTAAATACATTGCGTGCATTAAGTATCGATGCAATTGAACAAGCAAATTCAGGTCACCCGGGTTTACCGATGGGTGCCGCGCCAATGGCATATACGTTATGGACGCGTCACTTAAACTTTAATCCAAAGGCGGACAAATATTTTAACAGAGACAGATTCGTATTATCTGCGGGTCACGGTTCGGCGTTATTATATAGTCTATTACACGTATCTGGTGGCTTAGAATTAGACGAATTGAAAAACTTTAGACAATGGGATTCAAAAACACCAGGTCACCCTGAATTCCGCCATACACAAGGTGTTGAGATTACGACAGGTCCATTAGGGCAAGGTTTTGCAATGGCAGTCGGTATGGCAATGGCTGAGAAACATTTAGCAGCGAAATATAATAAAGAAGATCTTTCAATTGTAGATCACCACACGTATGTATTAGCGTCTGACGGTGACTTAATGGAAGGTATTTCACATGAAGCTGCTTCTCTTGCGGGACACTTAAAATTAGATAAGTTAATTACTTTATATGACTCAAATGATATTTCGTTAGATGGTAAAACGAATAAGTCATTCTCTGAGAATATTAAACAACGCTTTGAAGCATACGGTTGGAACCATCTTTTAGTTGAAGATGGAAACGATCTTGAAGCGATTGATCAAGCGATTTCAAAAGCGAAAGAACAAGTAGGTCCAACAATTATCGAAGTGAAGACAATTATTGGATATGGCTCACCAAACAAATCAAACAGCCATACATCACATGGTTCACCACTAGGTGCTGATGAACGTGCATTAACGTTTGATAACTATGCGTTAGATGCGAGCAAACAGTTCCACGTAGATGAAGTAGTCTATGATATTTTCAAAGACACAATGATTGCGCGTGCAGATGCTCATGAGCAAGCATGGGAAGCTGACTTCAAGAAATATGAAGCACAATATCCTGAACTTGCAGCAACATTCAAAACAGCATTAGCAGGAGATCTTCCAGAAGACTATGCTGCTGCATTACCACAATTTGAAGTAGGTCATAACGCTGCATCACGTGCTGACTCTGGTGAAGTGATTCAAGCGATTAGTGCAGCGGTTCCATCATTCTTTGGTGGCTCTGCAGACTTAGCATCATCAAACAAATCAAATGTCAAAGCGGAAGGCGACTTTTCAGCGGGAGACGGCAGCGGCAGAAATATTTGGTTCGGTGTACGTGAATTCGCAATGGCAGCAGCGGTTAATGGTATGGCAGCGCATGGTGGTATTCATCCATATGGTGCAACGTTCTTCGTATTCAGCGACTATGTAAAACCAGCACTACGCTTATCTTCATTAATGGGACTTGGTTCAACATTCATCTTCACACATGACTCAATTGCGGTTGGTGAAGACGGTCCAACACACGAACCAATCGAGCAACTTGCAGGTTTACGTGCGATTCCAAACTTAAACGTCATTCGTCCAGCTGATGGTAACGAAACACGCGTTGCATGGCAAGTTGCGTTAGAATCTAAAAACACACCAACGGCTTTAGTATTAACAAGACAAGGCCTACCTGTTTTAGATGTAGCACCAGCAACTGTTGATGAAGGTGTACGTAAAGGTGCATATGTTGTTTATGAAACAGAAGTAGCACCTGAGTATGTATTACTTGCGACAGGTTCTGAAGTGAGCTTATTAGTCGATGTTGCGAAAGATTTAGCAGAACAAGGTAAAGGTGTACGTGTTGTTTCAATGCCTAACTGGCACGCGTTTGAACAACAACCACAAGAATATAAAGATGCTATTTTATTACCACAAGTTGAAAAACGTGTTGCTGCAGAAATGGGTGCAACATTAGGTTGGCATAAATATGTCGGTATGAACGGTAAGGTCATCGGTATTGATCGATTTGGTGCAAGTGCGCCTGGCGACCTTGTCATTGAAAAATATGGCTTTACAAAAGAACAAGTGTTAGCAGAAATCGAAACACTCTAAGTTCATAAGCATATAGATCGTATAGTGACAAAGGGGCAATGAAAGTATTACGGTGCTTTCATTGTCCCTTTCTTAATAATACCGGCTTAAAAATTGAAAAAGTACGACATTATCCGAATTATCTTGAAAACACGTCTTATTTCTAGTAAAATGCTAAAGGATAAAGAAAGTGGGTGAAACGATGGCTACATGGTTAGCAATATTATTAATTGCAGTTGCACTTATCATCGGTCTTGTTGGTGGATTCTTCTTAGCACGTAAATATATGATGGACTATTTGAAAAAGAACCCACCTATTAATGAAGAAATGTTACGCATGATGATGATGCAAATGGGTCAAAAACCGTCACAGAAAAAAATCAATCAAATGATGACAATGATGAACAAAAATATGGATAAGAAGATGTAGTATCCAATTCTTTAAATAAGCAGGAGAACAGTGTTGCATTCGCGCATTGATTCTCTTGCTTTTTATTATTATGTGTACTTTAATATATATATGATTATTATGTGATCTACATCATTGAGGATAGAGAACGAGCAAGATTTTCTAAGCTCGTATCGAAGTAGGCGCTGAAGGATGGATGTGACCATGATGCTTTTTAATGGAGGCAGATGTCCATTCTTGTATATTGAGGAGTTGTTCACATGAGTTATTTAGTATTTTCGATTATTGTGGCTTTTGTAATGGGGGCAGCTGTGATTGTCGTGCGAATGAAAGCACAGCAATATCCAGTTAATGCGAAGAAGATTATTTTGCCGCCAGTGTTTATGTCTACGGGAGCGTTAATGTATGTCGTTCCATATTTTCGACTCACCAATGCTGAGATTATCGAATCGATTGTGATTGGTATGTTGTTCTCGACGGTATTAATGCTGACATCACATTTTGAAATTAAAGGGAACGATATTTACTTAAAAAAATCTAAAGCATTCCCAATTGTACTTGTTTCATTGCTGGTCATTCGTACGGTTTTAAAGGTGTTTCTAGGTAGTTCGATCGATGCAGGTGAGCTAGCAGGTATGTTCTTCTTACTGGCATTCAGTATGTTATTACCGTGGCGCTTGGCAATGTTATGGCGTTATCAACAATTAAAAAAGCAGGTGCCGAACCATTCCATTTAACTTAAGTGGTTCAGCATAAAATGATAAATATTTATGGAAAAGCAGTTATCGTTGGTCAATGTCACGTGAGCTGCTTTTTCTTTTACATAAATAACGTATTAGAGGTGAAGAAAAATGAAATTGATTCATACAGCAGATTGGCATTTGGGTAAGCGACTCAATGGCCATAGTTTTTTAGATGATCAACGTTATATCTTAGCACAATTTGTAAAGGACATGGCACAGGAAAAGCCGGATGTGATTGTTATTGCTGGCGATATTTACGATACGGCACATCCGAATAAACGAACTGTCACGTTATTTGAGGAGACGATTCAACAACTTAATCTTAAAATGCACATACCAATCGTTATGATTCATGGAAACCATGATAGTAGAGAACGATTAAGTTACGGGTCATCTTGGTTTGATCAAAGTCAATTGTATATTCGTACAACATTGGATGCTTTTTTTGAGCCGATTATTTTTGATGATATTGCGTTGTATACATTACCGTTTTTCACGGTGTCTGAAGCGCGAGAATATCTTGATGAACACGTGGAAAGTTATGAAGAAGCGATTAGAATACTTGTCGCGCGTGTAAAGCCTCAATTGGATACGACCAAAAAGAATCTCCTTGTCGGCCATTTTACGTTGAATGGTGCACCTAAAAGCGATTCAGAACGTGATTTAACAATTGGTACGATTGAAGCCGTTTCTCCCGAATATTTGGACGGTTTTGACGGTGTGCTACTTGGCCATATTCACCATCCGTTTTCATTGAATTACAAGCACATTTTCTATAGTGGGTCAATTTTACAGTATTCATTTTCAGAAGTGAATCAGGCGAAGGGGTATCGTATGATTACCTTTGATGGCGATGGTCATTTACAACAACAATTTATGAAGTTAGTACCACAACACGAATTAGAAGTGATTGAAGGGGAATATGACGCAATTATAAATGGTCGTTTTGAACGTAAATCAGATGATAGTTACTTCCATTTTAAGTTGCGCAATATGAATCATATTACTGAACCGATGCAGAAGCTGAAACAGCTATATCCCAACACTTTAGCGTTAACACCCGAAGTCTTTGTATCATCAAATATGACGCATCCATCGTCGCACATTAAACAACTTCAGCCGATGGAAATTATTAATACGTTCTATGAAATGCATACGGATACGCCACTTTCAAATATTCAACGTGAACAACTCGAAGCATTGATTGAACAACAAAGGGAGGGTAACTAAGTGAAACCAATTTCTTTACACCTTGAAAATTTTGGTCCGTTTGTCGATGAAATAATTGATTTTTCCAAGATACAAGATAATCAACTGTTTTTAATATCTGGTAAGACAGGTTCGGGAAAAACGATGATTTTTGATGGAATTGTGTTTGCCTTATATGGGCAGGCTTCAACTGAAAAAAGAGATGTCAAAGATTTGCGCAGTCAGTTTGCAGATCCTAAAAAACCGCTTAAAGTTACGTTTGAATTTGAAGTGCGTGGTAAACGTTATAAAGTCATTCGTACAGCGGCGTATATTAAACCAGGTAATAAAACGGAAACAAATTCAACATTAGAAGTCTATTTATATGATGGCAAGCGTTATGTCTTAGAAGAGAGTAAGTTGAATGAGGGGAAACAATATTTATTGACGCTGTTGCGATTAAAACAAGATCAGTTTCGTCAATTGTTTATTTTACCTCAAGGGGAATTCAAGCGCTTCCTTGTATCGAAAACAACGGATAAACAAACGATTTTAAGAACGTTATTCAATACGCAATTGTATGAGTATTTGAGTAGTGAATTGTATAAGAAGACGAAAGATATTAGAAGTGACATAGAAAACCAACAAACGCGAATAAAAGATCGCTGGTTAAACTTAGCAACTTTTAATGATGAGACGTTACTAGGTTATCAGTCGTTAACATCTGAACAACATGACCGATTGTTAGAAGTGTTACCACAATATCAAACGATTGGTCAAAAAGTTGTACGAGATTTTGAAGAAGCGACGAATCACATGCGCGATAAAGTTCAAAAGCTGAATAAGCAAATTGAACAACAGGATGAACGCATAGAATTAGAAAAAACATATCAACAACTTGTGAATGAAATTGAAATTTTAGATGCAGAAAAACCTAAAATTCGTCAGTTGAAAGCACAATTGAACCGTATCACAGATAGTAAAGTCGCTGTTAGGTTGTATCAAGATCAGACGAATGCGCGTGTCCAACTGTCCCAATATGAAAAGCAAGTTGCACAATATAGTGCGTCATTAGAATCGCAACAACAAGCGTTAAAGGCATTGCAAGAACAACAAGACCACTTAGCAACTAAAAAAGAAGGCATTGCGACACAACGTACATTTGTAGATAATACGCGTTATTTCTATCAAAATGAAGCACAATATCAAGCGCATAAAGAGGATCGTCAGCGCGATAAACAAGCCATTGCGTCGTTAGACAAACAATGGCATGTGTATAGTGAGCAATATGATGACTTAAAATTATCGCTTAACGGGCAAGAAGTGGGTTTTCATAAGGAAAGTGAACTGTCAGCACAATTACAAGCATTGCGTCAAGCACTGGATGTGATGAAACAAGCTCAGGAGAAAACAGCAGAAGCAGCACAACTTAAACAAGATATTACAACGACAAAGGCAACTATTGAAGATTTGGAAGCAACAATTGCCGAGAAGCAACAACAAGTTCAGCATATGTCTGTAAATGAGCAAGCGGTTTTAAATCATGAAGCAACAGTCCATGCGCTACGTAATACGTTAGAATCAGGTGAGCCATGTCCGGTATGTCGTCAAATTGTACAAGATTCATTAGACGGTCCATCTGTGGCGGATTTGAAGCTTCAGCAAGCACAGAACGAAGCATTAGAAAACGAAATGCGCGTTGCTCGTGAAAAAGTTATTACGGCCCAAACATCATTAAATCATTATGAGCAGGCGTATGAAAAAGTGGCGAATGTCGTGTTTGATAGCGCTCAATTTGAAAAACAACAGCTTGAATTTGAAACAGTGACACAAGCATATAACACACTGCATGAAAGTAATCAGCGTTTAGATAAGGTGAATCAGCAGTTAGTAGCATTAGAAAAATCAATGAATGAAGTCAAACATGAGATGGCTTTAAAGTCCCAGCAACTTTCGAGTCATGATGAAGCGCTTAAACAGTTTGAACAACAAACGGGATATGCAGATATACAAAAATTTGTAGCTGATTATGCGCAACAAATGAAAAACATTGCGGATTATGATGAAGAAGTTACAGCACTTCAAGTAAAAGTGCAACAATGTGAGAAAAAGATGGATGAAGTGACGTCTCAACGTGAAATGGCCCAAACATTGCAGGAAACAGAACAAAATAAAATCAAGCAGTTGGAAACAGAATTACAAGCTGAGCTGTCGCGTTTGAAGTTAAAGGATATCGATGCTTTGAAACAAGTCATGTCTGAAGTGTCTTTAGAAGCAGAGATTAAAGAGAAAATTTCACAACATAACAATAAGTATCATTTATCAGTAAATAAGCAAGCTGAAATACAACAACGGTTAGACAAGATTGAAGTGTTAGATGTAAAAGTTTTAAAAACAGATTATGCGGAATTAGAATCTGCGTATAATGCAAAATTAAAACAATACAATCAAGCAGAAATGAAGTTAAAAGATAATGAAAAATATATTCATGAATTGGAAAGCCAAATTCAATTTTTGAAAAATCAACTTGAAACGCAAAGTGAACTTGTAAACTTGTCTGAAATTTTGAAAGGCAATAATCATAAAAATTTAAGTCTTGAAAATTATGTTTTAACGTATTATTTGGATCAAATTTTAATACAGGCGAACAAGCGCTTATTGAATATGACTGGGGATCGTTATCAGCTGGTACGTGGTGAAAAGACAGGTAAAGGATATAATGGTCTTGAAATTGAAGTGTTTGATTATTATGCGAATCAGTCACGTGCGATTACATCATTGTCGGGCGGTGAAACGTTCCAGGCATCTTTAGCGTTGGCATTAGGTTTAAGTGAGATCGTCCAAAATGAACAAGGTGGCATATCACTCGATGCGATGTTTATTGATGAAGGATTCGGTACGTTGGATCAAGAAACGTTAGAAACGGCACTTGATACACTCATTCAGTTGCAGTCGAGCGGACGCCTCGTAGGTATTATTTCTCATGTAACAGAATTAAAAGAACGTATACCTGTCGTGTTAGAAGTTGTGTCGAACAATTACCAAAGTCATACGAAATTGTTATTAAGGGAATAAATGTAAACAGCCCTTATACGAACAAAAAAGCGTTAGCACTCGAATCATGAATGCTAACGCTTTTAAAGTATGATCATTATTTGTTGCGTAATGAGTCACGGATTTCAGTTAAAAGAACGATGTGTTCTTCAACAGCTTCTTCTACTTCTTCATCTTTTGGTTTTACTAATGTGTTAGCAATTTTAACAAAGATGAATAATGCAACTGCTACGATTAAGAAGTCGATAATCGATTGGATGAAGATACCGTATTTAATACCGAATGCTGACCAGTTTTCAGCGAAGTTCACTTCACCGAATAATAATCCGATAAGTGGCATGATGATGTTTTCTACTAAAGATGTAACAATTTTATTGAATGCAGCACCCATTACAACTGCTACAGCTAAGTCTAATACATTACCTTTTAGCGCAAACTCTTTAAATTCTTGTAACATTTTTTTGCTCCTTTTTTTAAAAGATTTTTATAACAAAAGATATTATACAACATTTAGCTAGCATTACAACACACTTTTTAAAATATATTATTTCCATTTTACACTACGTTGATTATATTTGTCTATTTTGTTATGGTATATATTGTAACTGCATTTTTTAACTTTTAAACTCAATTAAATTGGGTATATAAA
>NZ_PPRF01000090.1 GCF_002902145.1 Staphylococcus rostri
TGTCGAATGATGTGGCTTGCGCAGGGTCAAACACCTTCATACAGAACAATTAATCGCTTTAGAGTTAATCCGTATATGATGGAATTTCTGCACATTTTATATGTTGGTTTACGTGCGCAATTACTAGAAGATAAAGTGATTACTGAAGATGTTATCTATATAGATGGAACGAAGATAGAAGCGAACGCCAATAAGTACACATTTCAATGGTTGGCAAATACAAAGCGTTTCAGTAAGTCTGTTGTCGAAAAGTCGAC
>NZ_PPRF01000091.1 GCF_002902145.1 Staphylococcus rostri
GACGGGCAATGATACGTCCAATCAAGTATTTCGGATCTTTCGTTAACTCGCGGACTTTCTCACAAATATCATACAGTTCTTCAAGTGGAATGATATCTTCGTGTGCCGCGATTTGTAGCACTGGATCCGCAGATGTGTAGACGATTAGGTCGCCTGTTTCCATCTGGTGGGCACCCCACTCGTCAATAATTTGTGTGCCTGACGCCGGACGGTTCGCCACGACTTTACGTCCCGTTAAGCGTTCAATTTCCGCAACAAGTTCGTCTGGGAAGCCGTTTGGGTACACTTTGAATGGTTCGTTAATGTTTAAGCCCATAATTTCCCAGTGACCTGTCATTGTATCTTTCCCAACAGATGCTTCGCTCATTTTTGTGTAGTAGCCTGCCGGTTCATCGACACGACCGACAACTGGTAAGTCGTCAATATTACCTAAGCCTAGACCTTCCAAGTTCGGTAACTTTTGGTCAAAGCCTTCTAGCGTATGTTTTAAAGTATGTGATCCTTCATCGTTGAATGCCTTCGCATCGGGTGCTTCCCCGATTCCTACTGAGTCCATTACGATTAAATGAACGCGTTGAAATGGTGCTGTCATCACAATCACTCCTATTATAGTTTCTATCTTAATAATCCGTGTCTGCTTCTAACCCTTGCATAATTTGTACGCCTGCGCTCGCGCCCACACGTGTTGCGCCTGCTTCTAACATCGCTTGGAAGTCTGCCAAGTTACGCACACCACCTGATGCTTTTACTTCTACATCGTCACCGACTGTGTCTTTCATTAATTTCACGTCTTCAGGTGTTGCGCCACCGCCTGCAAAACCAGTTGATGTTTTCACAAAGTCCGCACCTGCAGCTTTTGATAATTCGCTTGCTTTCACTTTTTCTTCATCTGTTAATAACACAGTTTCGATAATGACTTTTACAGTTTTATCGCCTGATGCTTCTACAACCGCTGCGATGTCTGCTTGTACGTCATCATAACGACCGTCTTTTAATGCGCCGATGTTAA
>NZ_PPRF01000092.1 GCF_002902145.1 Staphylococcus rostri
AGGACTTCGACGAACGTTTACCGGAACTGTTGGACAACATGCGTGAAGACGACCTGTTGATTATCACAGCCGATCACGGTAATGACCCAACGGCAGAGGGGACAGATCACACACGTGAATACATTCCGGTGTTGTTCTACAGCCCGAAATTCAGCGGTGGCACTGCCCTCGACGGCGATACAACGTTCAGCTCTATCGGAGCGACAATCGCCGATAACTTCGGTGTGGACTTACCAGAATTTGGACGTAGCTATTTAAATGAATTGAAATAATATATGAAGGACCTCTATCGAAATGGTAGGGGTTCTTTTATTTTTTTGGATCAAGCGTTATTTTGTAGTTGATCGACGACGGATACCATATCGTCATGGATGACCAGTTGTGCGTCTGCATCAAACGGTGTCGTATCACGATTGATAATAACGAGATTTTGCCCGGTAAAGTTTGAAATGAGCCCCGCTGCAGGTTGAACGAGTAGTGACGAGCCTAACACAATCAATGTATCTGCTTGTTGTAACTTATTGAGTGCACTCAAAATCGTTGGTTCATGAAGCATTTCACCGTAAAGCACGATGTCAGGACGTATCGGACGCTTACACTCAGTACAATGTAGTAAATGCTGGTCAATGACTTCTGCTTTTGTATAGGCACGGTGACATTGCGTACAGTAGAAACGATTGAGTGTGCCGTGTAATTCATCCACGTGTTGACTACCCGCATCAGAATGAAGACCATCAATATTTTGTGTGATGACACCGAGTGATTGTCCTTGTTGTTCAAGATTGGCAATCCAGTGATGTACCGGATTAGGTTTTTTATCCTTGAAAAGTAGATAGCGATGACAAAATCCCATAAAGCCTACTGGATCCGCATTTAAATAATCATGACTTAATAAATACTCAGGCGATGCTCCCTGTTGTTCAATTGCATCATATAAACCACCGTCAGAACGGAAGTCAGGAATCCCACTTGCGACCGAAACGCCAGCTCCTGTAAAGAAAACGATGTTCGTTGAATGACCAATCATCTCTTTTAATTGTGCGATTGCATTATTCATTTTATATCACTCCCATTGATCATTGAAAAATTGTATTACTTTCATCTTAACATATGGCAATGTCAAGCATTGTCAGCAGGAATTATAGGTCTTAAAAAGTTCGTGTAGTTGACTATTACACTTTTTATGAATTAAAAAATTTTGCGTGTCAAATAATAAGATAAATTAATATAGTGCAATTACACAAACTTTAGAAACTCGTTAGTCTAATAAAATTATTATTTTATGT
>NZ_PPRF01000093.1 GCF_002902145.1 Staphylococcus rostri
GTCTAATTTGTTACCGATAAAGAAGCTACCAAACTCGCCGTAGCGTGCTGTTGTTTCATCAAAACGCATTTCATAAACGATTTTTTTGAACTGAAGTACGTCATCTGAGAACAGTGTCACACCCCACTCAAAATCATCAAAACCAACAGAACCTGTAATAAATTGTTTAATCTTACCGGCATATTTACGACCAATCATACCGTGGTCATACATTAATTTTTTACGTTCTTCCATTGATAACATATACCAGTTGTACGTTTCATTACGACGCTTGTTCATTGGGTAGAAACAAATATAGTCTGTTTCAGGTAATTGCGGATATAAGCGCGCACGTACATGTGGGTTTTCATATGGATCTTCATCTGATTGACCCGCTAGATAGTTACTTAACTCTACAACCGATACATATGAATATGTTGGAATAAAGTGATCTGCAATTGGTAATTTATTGATTGCTGTTTCAATTGCTGTTAATTCTTTCATCTCAGGGCGTAAGAACCATAATAAGATGTCCGCTTTTTGACCTGCAACGTTATATGCCACATGATCGCCTTTGCCAGCATCTTTTACCCCTTTCAACTCTGCTAATAACCCTTCAAATTCATCAAGCATTTGTGTACGCTCTGCTTCTGGTACTAAACGCCATGATGCCCAATCAACCGCATAAAACAAATGCAAACTATACCATCCATCTAAAGTTTCTGCTGCATGACTCATTCAGAACACTCCTTAACTATTGATTTACATGTAAATATTATCACAATCTCCTATTAAAAACGAAAGAAACGCTATCAAAGTCACCCCTTGGAAATCTCATTACAAATAGCGTATAATTGAAAACGGAAAATATTGATATGAGAATGCAAAAGGAGGACTTTTTATGTCTAGCTTATTAAATGTATTAAAAGACAAGTTATCAGGTAAAAATGTACGCATCGTACTTCCAGAGGGTGAAGACGTACGTGTATTATCAGCTGCAGTAGAATTACAAGCATCAGATTACGTTGCACCAGTTGTTTTAGGTAACCAAGACAACATTAAAAAATTAGCTGAAGAAGAAGGCTTAAATATTGAAGGTATTGAAGTTATTCAACCTGATACAAGTGACCTTAAAGCAGAACTAGTAGAAAAATTTGTAGAACGCCGTAAAGGTAAAGCGACTGAAGAACAAGCACAAGAATTACTTAACAATGTAAACTACTTCGGTACAATGCTTGTTTACGCAGGCAAAGCAGACGGTCTTGTAAGTGGTGCTGCACACTCAACAGCAGACACTGTACGTCCAGCATTACAAATTATCAAAACGAAACCAGGTGTATCAAGAACATCAGGTGTGTTCTTCATGATCAAAGAAGACAAACAATATTTATTCGGTGACTGTGCAATCAACCCAGAACTTGCTGCATCAGACTTAGCTGAAATCGCAATCGAAAGTGCGAAAACAGCACAAAGCTTCGGTATGGAACCAAAAGTTGCGATGTTAAGCTTCTCAACAAAAGGTTCAGCAAAATCAGACGACACTGAAAAAGTTGTTCAAGCTGTAGAACTTGCTCAAGAAAAAATCGACAGCGAAAACTTAACAGACGTTGTAGTAGACGGTGAATTCCAATTCGACGCAGCAATCGTTCCAGAAGTTGCGAAGAAAAAAGCACCTGGTGCCAAAATCCAAGGTGATGCAAATGTATTCATCTTCCCAAGCTTAGAAGCTGGTAACATTGGTTACAAAATTGCACAACGTTTAGGTGGTTTTGATGCAGTAGGTCCAGTATTACAAGGTCTTAACTCACCAGTTAACGACTTATCACGTGGCTGCTCTTCAGAAGACGTTTATAACTTATCTATCATCACAGCAGCACAATCATTACAATAATGGATCTCGCTTCGAAATATTTCAATGGTGTTGTATGGCGTTACATTGACCATACAACGGGTCTTGAACCCATGCAATCCTTTGCTTTTGACGATACGTTTTCCGAAAGTGTCGGCAATGACTTATCACCGAATGTTGTCAGAACATGGATTCATCAACACGTTGTCATCCTAGGTATTCATGATGCACGACTGCCTTATTTGCGAGACGGTATCTCATACTTAACAGATGAACAAGGATACAATGCGATTGTCCGCAATTCAGGTGGTTTAGGTGTTGTCCTTGATCAGGGTGTACTCAACATCTCGCTGATTTTCAAAGGCAAAACCGAAATCACAATTGATGAAGCGTTCTCTGTCATGTATCTTCTCATTTGCAAAATGTTTGAGGATGACAATGTAGATATCGACACGTATGAAATTGAACATTCTTATTGCCCAGGTAAGTTTGACCTCAGTATCGACGGCAAAAAGTTTGCAGGTATTTCACAACGTCGTGTCCGTGGTGGCGTTGCCGTTCAAATCTACTTGTGCGTTGAAGGTTCTGGTGCTGAACGCGCGCAACTTATGCATGACTTTTATGAACGTGCACTCAAAGGCGAAATCACAAAGTTTCGCTACCCGGATATTGATCCAACGTGTATGGCATCATTAGCAACGTTGCTCAATCGCGACATTACAGTACAAGATGCGATGTTCAAACTACTCTACGCCATTAAGGACTTAGGTGGGACACTTAATACAGATCCCATCACACCTGAAGAATGGACACGATACGAGTATTACTACGACCGTATGCTTGCACGCAACGCAAAGATTAATCACCAAATTGAAAACTAATAGAGACCTTCCCCAATCGATGACTATCGATTGGGGAATTTTTTGGGAGCACTACAGAAATCTAATGCGTCAGCAAAGATTTCGTTGTAGTGCCCCGGCAAGGCTCACTAGTTGGGTGACAAGCTAAAAGCGTAGTCAGACATCAGTCAGCTACTGCCACTAAATATAATTGAACCAGTAAATGCAAAAGGCAAAATATAAAGCTATTCCCTATTAAAGAGCAGAAATCTCATGCGTCAGCAAAGATTTCGTTGTAGTGCCCCGGCAAGGCTCACTAGTTGGGTGACAAGCTAAAAGCGTAGTCAGACATCAGTCAGCTACTGCCACTAAATATAATTGAACCAGTAAATGCAATAGGCAAAGTATAAAGGGAATCCCTATTAAAGAGCAGAAATCTCATGCGTCAGCAAAGATTTCGTTGTAGTACCCCGGCAAGGCTGACTAGTTGGGTGGAAAGCTTATTTAAGCACATGCATACTTTAGTCAGCTACTGTCAAAATCATTTGTGAAAGATAAGCAATAGAACAGATTAAAATAGGTCATCATGGCAGCAATAACCACCTTGATGACCTATTCATGTTTCTAATAAATCTTTATCATCTTTGACACCAATCATAAATAATGCATTGGATACAATAAAAATAATCACAACGATAATATATAACGTATTTAATGATATGTAGTTTAATAAGATAGAAGCTACATATCCTGCTACAGGTATTGTTCCCCACGTAAAGAGATAAATCGTTGAATTCACTTTTCCTCTTATCTTTTCAGGAATAACTTGATGTTGCACCGTTGTTCTTAATACACTTCCAAAACTTCTACATAAATAACCTGCAAATACACCAATAAAAAATAAATAGCTATGACTGATTAATAATATAAATGGCATACTTAAGACAAAATTTACTATGCCAATCGACTTTTCAAATGAATATTTTTTAATTAAGTACTTCGGTAAAAGCGCACCAATAATTGCGCCAAATGACAATAAGCCAATCAAAACACCGGCAAGCGTATGTTCCACTTTTAAATATCTAACTAAGTAAATAACGAGTGTATTCGTTAATATTGTAAGCGAAAAATTGATACCCATTGTCACCAATACAACAAACACTAGCTTGCGATTACTAAAAATGTACTTCAATGCATGCACACGCACTTTATCTGTATTAAAATCTTGAGATATGTTATCGCTGTGGTTCCTATTAAGTGACTTTATATACATACATAGATTAACGAATTGTAGTATCAAAATAACAATAAACGTAATCATGATATTATTTGACAATGTAAATGCAATGATTGGCGAAAAGAAATTAACCAATGACCGCATCAATTGTACATGACTGTTAATCATTGTTAATTGATTTAAAAAATGGTCTGGAATATAAACACTCGTATTAATTTCCAATACACATGACACAAAACTCAATAAACAAATCATAACAAATATGAACAGCTCATTTTGTACATTTTGATGTATCATCCAAGCAAATAACAAAATCATGCCGATATAACAAAAATATGTATATATCGGTACGATGCGACTATTGTACCTATCAATCAAAGTACCTGATAACTTACTGAATAAGATAAAACCTATTGAATATGTAGACGTTAGAAATACAATTTTAGAATCACTAAAATCCCAAACTATCACACCTACTAATGGTATCAAATAGATTAATATATCATTGATAAGTAGTCGATTGAATTCAGTCGTAATAAAATTATTATGCATTTTTCAACTGTCCTGAATACATTTTTTTCGGGTGAATGACTTCAAAAAACGCTTCAACATCTTTTAAAACTTTAAATATAACTTCTTTAGGCAAATGCTTTTGAGGCAACATCTTAATTTGCTTTTTCACTTCTTTATCATCTAAATTAGGATCAATTTTCCAAACATTGTAACAAAAGCCACAATTCCAATTACATAAAGAAGTCACTTCAATTTCTAATCTCAAAGAAAACTTTAATTTTTCTTCATGTCTTTTTTCTATATCAAAATCAATTTCATAATTTTCTTTTAATATATTATTTAAAAAATCATCTATATCATGTTTGATTATTTTTTTATCAATATCGAACTGATGTGCTAAATTTTCAATCGCTTTTACAGAGCCATTTTTCTTTAACTCTTTAACAAATAAAACCCCCATATCATCAAGTCTATGCATTTGACTTGTTTTAGGATTAAATAATATCTTTAAATCTTCTCTAAGCTTAAATTCGTTTAACATATAATCCCCCCTATTTAATTTTAGGCTATAGTCTAAAGTGACTATAGCCTAAAAAATTAATTACATTGATGACCTAATGCTTTACCAGACTTTACTTCAGGCTTTTTGTATTCCTTTTGCACTTTATTAGTCATAATAACCTCTTCTTATTTTTACTATAATACTAAATAGTTAGAAAATCAAAAATTTTCTGTTTTTTTATTTTTTTAATTAAAACACTATCATACAGAGAGTTAAAGT
>NZ_PPRF01000094.1 GCF_002902145.1 Staphylococcus rostri
ATACAAAGCGTTTCAGTAAGTCTGTTGTCGAAAAGTCGACTGCTTTGTATGAACAATTGGTTTCAGAAGAGATTATTCCTGAAATTAAGCGTGAATCTGGCGATGAATTAACAAAAGAAGAATTGAATCGCATAGAGACTTATTTAGATGACAAAACTGAAGCGCTCACTTCCGAACTAGAAACAACTCAAGATACTGAAACAAGAAAATCACTAAGAAAACAAAGAAGTGAAGTGAGAAAAAGTAAGAAAGCATTCGAGGATTTTAAAGAACGCAAGATAAAATATGAAAAACAAATGGAAATTTATGGTGACAGAAAAAGTTATTCTAAAACTGATAACGATGCGACATTTATGAGAATGAAAGATGATCATATGAGAAATGGTC
>NZ_PPRF01000095.1 GCF_002902145.1 Staphylococcus rostri
GTAGATGTACCAGTTACTGTTACAGAAAAAGCTAAAACACAAGCTGAACAAAATGATCCAACAGCGACACCAGAAGTGGTAGAGCAAGGTGGAACAGTAGACTTAACAGATAACGTTGATACAAAAGGTCTTCCAGAAGGTACAATAGTTAAAGATGTAACACCAGAAGGATCAATCGATACTGACAAACCAGGTGAATACACTGGAACAGTAGAAGTTGTATATCCAGACGGTTCAAAAGACACAATCGAAGTACCAGTAACAGTTAAAGAAAAATTAACTGACGCTGACAAAAATGATCCAACTGTAACACCAGAGGTTGTAGAACAAGGTGGAAAAGTTGATTTAACAGATAACGTTGACTTAACTGACTTACCAGACGGTACAAAAGTTACAGACGTAACACCAGAAGGATCAATCGACACAGATAAAACTGGCGACTACACAGGTAAAGTAGAAATCACTTACCCAGATGGTTCTAAAGAAACTGTAGATGTACCGGTTAAAGTACAAGATACAACTGCGCCAAACGCACCAACAGTGAAGCAACCACAACCAGGTGACGATGTGATCACAGGTACAGCTGAACCAAACGGAACAGTAGACGTAACATTACCAAACGGCGATGTTATTAAAGACGTACCAGTAGATGCAGATGGTAACTACAAAGTAGA
>NZ_PPRF01000096.1 GCF_002902145.1 Staphylococcus rostri
AGTTACCATCTGCATCTACTGGTACGTCTTTAATAACATCGCCGTTTGGTAATGTTACATCTACTGTTCCGTTTGGTTCAGCTGTACCTGTGATTACATCATCACCTGGTTGTGGTTGGTTCACTGTTGGTGCGTCTGGTGCTACTGTATCAGTTACTGTAGTTTCTGTTGGGTCTGACACATTACCGCTGTCGTCTTTTGCTACAACTGTAATCTTGTCGCCTTCTTTAAGTTCTACACCTTCTGGTACGTCTACTTTGTAGTTACCATCTGCATCTACTGGTACGTCTTTAATAACATCGCCGTTTGGTAATGTTACGTCTACTGTTCCGTTTGGTTCAGCTG